>JAACFN010000075.1 GCA_009937455.1 Verrucomicrobiaceae bacterium
TTGATCATCAGGGGAGCAAACCAGACACCGGGGATATTTCCCGATTCACGGACTTGCTTTGCCACAGCGGCCATGCCCATGGGGAATTTTTTATTAGCACTCCAGTCACCGTCCATCTTCTGGTAACCGTCATCGATCTGAATGATGCCCTTACCAAAGGTGTTCGGGTTGTCGTTAATGGTTTTAGTCACATTGAGCACGTGCTCTGCGGTGATCTGGGTGGTGAGGTCATACCAGCTGCACCAGCCGTAAAC
Organism: Verrucomicrobiaceae bacterium; assembly: GCA_009937455.1. Lineage (GTDB taxonomy): Bacteria > Verrucomicrobiota > Verrucomicrobiia > Verrucomicrobiales > Akkermansiaceae > Oceaniferula. The sequence goes on from JAACFN010000075.1 coordinate 255, forward strand.
CGGGCCGCGGTGAATGCGAGCCTTGTGGGTGGCGGCAACCCAGCGGGTCCAGATGTCAGTCGCTGTGGTGGTGGGCTCGAAGCAGACGATCATTTCCTCAGAGCGGCGGCTCTCGCCGGCACGCACCAGCACCCTGTCCATCTGGGCATAGGCTTTGAGTTTCTGATTTTTAACCTCTATTCGGCAGTAAGCCTCGGCAGGTCCCACGGGACCGACCAGCATGCTGCGTCCGTCCTTGTGAGTGACCAGTACCACTTCATTGTAGCCGGTATCGGTCTCGGCAAGAGAAAGGGCTTCTGCATCCTGCATCAGCGGGGTGACCAGCCATTCTGCGGCGTCACCAGTGGCAATAGTCTTAATGTCACCTGCGCTCTGGTCGAGCAGGTCGACGTGGTTGAGATTCACATCCTTATCACTGAGATTGTGGAAGACGCCTTGCACGGTGAAGGCGCGCACATCCTTGAGACGCTTCAGCGTGAGGGTGTATTGATAAGGGGAACCATTTTGGCCGTAGGTAGCACGAGTGACCACGGCTTCACCAAAGGGTGTAGTACCGGTGCTGGTTTCCACCGAGCCAATGAGCTTGCTGCCCTTGGTCCTGACCGCGTTGTTTTTACCCTCAGCATTGAAAAAGGCGGAGGAAATGGCCTTGGATGGCGCAAAACCCGGAGCATTGATGATGATTTCACCTGTGTCGGCTGAGAGGCTTACCCAGTCTGCACCCGATTGCTGGGCAGAGGCTAATGGAATGGTGTGCGCTAAGGCGCACGCGGAAAGAAGTGAGATGGCAGGTCTTAATTTCATAAATTTGGTGATAGTGGTAGGGTAAATAAGATGGGGGTAAATAGGATGGGAGTGAATCTTGAGGGGGAAGCAAACCTGCTAGGTTTACTTTGTTCGTTTGAGTATACGCAGATGCTTCGACTTGGCTATCACCCAAAAAGGGGATATTTCACCTTTATTGTCGCGTCATTGTTGGTGTTGGCGGAAGCGCTTTTTTGCCTAGAAGGCCGCTGCTCATGACTGGCCATAATAGGCATCGGCACCGTGTTTGCGCTCATGGTGTTTGTTGAGGATATGTTCTGGTATGGCTTTCGCGTTTGGATTGAGCTGCCAGGTCATCAGCGCTATCTTGGCACACATCTCAAGCGCGATACTATTATTCAGGGCGTCCTGAACAGACTTGCCCCAGGTGAAGGGGGCGTGGTGCTTGAGTAAAATGGCGGGCATTTCCAGCGGATTGAGACCGAGCTCATGGAAGCGCTCGACAATGCTGATCCCCGTGGCGTGTTCGTAGTCATCGCCAACTTCCTCAGCAGTCAAAGCACGCGCCACGGGGACCTCGCCATAAAAATGATCTGCGTGGGTGGTTCCCAAGCACGATAGGGCAACGCCGGCCTGCGAAAAAGCAGTGGCACTTGGGCTGTGTGTATGAACGACGGCTGCTATGTCAGAAAAATTCCGGTAGAGCTCAAGATGAGTCTTGGTATCTGATGAAGGTCGCAAGTCACCCTCGACCACATCACCATTGAGGTTGAGAATCACCAGATTTGCCGTGGTCAGCTCTTCGTAAGCCACTCCGCTGGGCTTGATGGCAATCAACCCACTCTCACGGTCGATGGCACTAACATTTCCCCATGTCAGAGTGATCAATCCGGATGAAACCAGTGCCTTGTTGGCATCGACGACTTGCTGTTTAAGTTTCTGGTTCATGCTGTCCGTGGTTGTTAGCTTCATTGTTGGCGTTGCTTTTGTCGGATCTGGATCAGGTCTTTCATCACGTGCTCAAGCGAGCCCGACCAGCCGGTGTTTCCAAAGGCATCGTGCAGGGTTTTGTAGAGATCGTAGAGTTCTGCGTATACTACCTGATTCTCCGGGATGGGATGGAAAGTGGTATCGGTAAAGCTGACAACACGCTGCTGAAGCTCTGCCAGCGGGGAGTGCCCGGCGGCCACGGCGGCAAAGAGGGCGGCACCGAGCGCGCAGGTTTGCTCCGACTTGGAAACCCGCATCGGACGACCTAAGACATCGGCATAAATCTGCATCAAGGTTTCGTTTTTAAGTGACAGGCCACCGGTGTTGACGAGCTCATCGATCACCACGCCGTGTTCCTCCATGCGGTTGATGATGGTCAACGCTCCGAAGGCGGTGGCCTCAATGTAGGCTCGGTAAACTTCATGGGCCTGGGTATGCAAGGTCTGACCGAGCAGCAGGCCAGAGAGCTGGACATCGGTGAGGATGGTGCGGTTGCCATTGTTCCAGTCCAGTGCCAGCAGACCGGCGGCACCGGGTGGCTGGTCTTTCATTTTTGCCTCCATGGCCATGAACTTAGCTCCGGCATCCGCGCCGTAGCTATCCGGCACCAGATTGTGCACCAACCAGAGGAAAATATCGCCGACAGCAGACTGGCCGGCCTCGACGCCCACCATGCCCGGCATCACCGAGGAGTCGACCTGACCACAGAGCCCGGGCACATCATCGACATCGCTATCGGCCACGGTGATGTCACAGGTGGAGGTTCCCAGTATTTTGACCAGAGTTCCTTTTTTCACTCCCGCTCCGACCGCCCCCATATGGCAGTCAAAGGCACCCACAGCGATGGTGATGCCCGCGGGCAGACCAAGTTTTTCAGCCCACTCGGCACAGAGAGTCCCAGCCGGAGTATCGGATGCGTGGGCTTCTTTATATAAGCGGCCACGCAAGTCGGCCAATGCCGGATCCAAGCGTGCCAGGAAATCAATGTCGGGCAGGCCATTCCAATCCTCGTTGAACATCGCCTTGTGACCTGCGGCACAGACGGACCTTTTCAGGGTGAGCGGGTTGCTATCGCCTGCGAGTACTGCCGGCAACCAGTCGCAGTGCTCGACAAAGGAATAGGCCGCAGCAAACACTGCGGGGTCGGTGTTTTTCAAGTGCAAGATTTTAGACCACCACCACTCGGAGGAATAAGCGCCGCCACATTTGGCGAGGTATTCAGGTCGGGTCTCGCTGGCGAGTGCGGTGATTTGTTCCGCTTCGCGGTATGAGGTGTGGTCTTTCCAGAGCCAGACTTGGGCATTGAGGTTCTCGGCAAAGCTCTGCTGCATTGCCAACGGCGTGCCGTGTTCATCAACCGGAATCACGGTCGAACCGGTGCTATCGATACCGATGCCAACCACGTCCTCGACATCAAAGGCGCTGTCCGCCTGCTGTGCCTGCGCGATCGCCTCACGGATAATGCTGGTGCAACCGTCGAGATAATCCTGCGGGTTCTGGCGCGCCACATTCGGGTCAGCCGGATCAGTCAGAATTCCCTGCACCCCTGAAGGATAGGGAAACACGGAACTACCCAGCTCACGGCCATTTGCCAAATCCACAATCAGGGAGCGGCAGGAGTTGGTCCCGTAGTCGAGACCGATGGCGTATTTGGGCATGGTGTTGGCTTTGGCGGTTGGCGGTTAGCTATTGGCCCGAATAAAATCGAGCACCCGGTGGTTAAAGTCCTCGAGGTTCTCCCAGTGGAAGGCGTGGCCGGAATCGGGGTAGAGGTGCATGTCGCTATTTGGAAGCGCGGCGTCGATTTCCTCTGCCATCCAGCGCGGGGTGAAGATGTCCCCTTCCCCACCGATGACTAGCGCAGGAGCAGTGATGTTTTTCAACTGCTCCAACGTATTGTGGTGGATGCATGCTGCCGCTTGACCGTGCAGACCGTGCAGTGGCTGTGGGTTGGGATCTTCTGAGGCATCCTGCCTGCCGTCGAGCATGGACTGATACGTCTCCGGATCATCCCAGCTGCGTTTGTGAAAAATGAGGAGCTGTATCCACTCCATGAAGGCCCCGGGTGTCAGGTGCGCCTTGGCCTGTTTCATGTGTTCGAAAGTGGACTTGGCGTAGGCGTCACAGCGTGCCCATGGACACATCAGCACCAGGCTTTGGACTTTTTCAGGATGCCGCAGGGCGAGCTGCTGGCCGATGGTACTTCCCATCGAACAGCCGACAATATGCGCTTTTTTGATGCCTAGACCATGCATGAGGTTGGAGTAGTCGTCTGCCATCATCGCGGAGCTGTAGTCACCCGCAGGTTTGTCACTCTGGCCAACACCGCGGTTGTCGGGGGTAATACAGTAAAACTGCTGACCCCATACTTCCACGTGCGCTTCCCAGACCGCATTGGGAGCGGTGATGCCCATGATCAAAATCACGGGTATGCCGCCGTTCTGCTCGCCATGCAGCTCATAGTGCATGGTGAAATCATCTGTGGTGTATGCAGGCATGGTCTCTTAGCGCTTGATGGAGGGAAGCAAGGCCTCTTCAATCCATTTGCCGTCGTGAATGGTAACCCCATCCGGGTCTTCAAGTGCTTGCGGGGCCTCGTCCTCACAGATAATCCAGCCGTCATAGTTTCGGTCATGAAGCCACTGGGTAATGCCCTGGAAATCCACCTTTCCTTCACCCATCAAAGTAAAGCCAGGATTACCATCCCAGTCCTTGTAGTGGACCAGGTTAATGAGACTCTCATACTCCTTCATCTTGGCGAGCGGATCCATGCCGCCGTTGATGATATGCCCCACATCAGGAGTCCAGCCGGTCACGGATACGTCCAGCCCTTCAAGAATAACGCGATAGTCTTCCTCGGTGCGATTGGTCGATGTATCCGGGGAGTTCGGGTGATAGGTGCAGCTCACCCCAGCATCCACGGCGCGGCGGGAGACCGCATTGACGTTGGCGACGAGGTTATTGCGCCGCTGCTCAAGGTCGTGGCGGCCGGTGGGCAACTGCACAGTACAGAGCAGAGCTTCGGGAAAATGGCGCAGGAGATCAATGGCCCGGTCAGCATCCGCCCGCTCCTGATCCGTTTCCTCGGGGTCGTTCCAGTTCTGGCTAAAAGCAATGGCGGCAAGCTCGATGTTGTGCTCCTTCAAGCACTCGGCGAGTTTGACCGGATCAGCGAGATCGCCCATCCACGAGAAGATCGGCTCGATCCCGGCCATGCCCGCCTTGGCGGATACTTCGATCATATGGGCCAGGCTGTTTTCCCAGTGAGCGCCTGAATCGCGCATAAACCAGGTGTAGCACTCATTTCCGAATTTCATATTATCAAAACTATAAAATAATTAAGGACGCTTTTAGCGAATGTTTGGTTGAGAAAGGGTCTTGCCCTCCTCGTATTTCCGCTACTTGGAGTAAGCCTTGTTGATGTCGAGCATGACACCCAGGATGGTATTCCAGGTTTCCTGCTTCTCCAGCGTCGCATTGGGGAACATGCAGCCGTCCCAGCAGAGGTGTTTGATTTCCGGACGCGGCTTGCCGTTTTCATCGAGCAGCCAGTAGGAGGCGCACTTGACGATGTCGAGTTTGCCATTGGGATCATCCGCGGCGCAGTGGCGGCCGGTTTTATCGTGGGCGCCAGTGCCGTGCACGCTGCCATCGTTCTGGGCGACGTGGAAATCATAGGTCCACGGTCTGAGCTTGTCCGTCATGGTCTTGTAGGCCGCCCAGAACTCCTCATCCGAGTAGCCTTCCTTCAGCAATGCATGTTCAGGGGCGTTGTAGCCCAATAAGTAAAGATAACTGTGGGCAAGGTCTGCCTGGAAGCCAACCCGGCCGGGAAGACCAACCATTTCCAACAAATCGAGCATGTCTTTCCATGAATGCATGCCACCCCAGCAAATTTCACCTTCCACCACCAGAACTTCGTCAAAATCAGCGGCAACCTCGGCACTCTCCTTGAATGTCTGGGCGATGAGCTTGGTGCCCTCCACCGGATTCTTCGACCACTCGTCCACACCGACGGCGGAATCGATCCGGATCGAGCCATACTCACGTACACCGTGCTCACGAAGAATCTTCCCATAGCGGCACGACTTGCGTACAGCATCCACAAAGCGGCCGCGGGTCTCAGCATCACCCATGGCACTGCCACCTACCGTTCCCTCCCAAACAGGTGCCACAAAACTACCTACTTTGAGTCCATGCCCTGCAATTTTATCAGCGAGCTTACGGATTTCAGCCTCATCGGCATCAATATCCAAATGCGGTTGGAACAAGAACATGTCCACTCCGTCAAAACCTTTACCGCCAACATCACTGGCCGCAGTCATCTCAAGCATTCTGTCCAAACTGATCGGTGGTTGATCAGAGCCGTCTTCCTTGCCAACGAGGCCGGGCCACATCGCGTTATGTAATTTCCATGTCATGCTGAAATTTAATATAGGATCCGCGGGCATGTCGATCTAGAACATCTCACCTTATTTTTTGAACAAAATCGGCACACTCATGCCGTGACCAGCTAAATCCTGAAACGCAGCCGGTAATGTCTCGGGGTCTCCTTCATGACCCGGAGAAACTCACGGCTAAAATGACTCTGATCTGCATAACCACAATCAGCTCCTATCCGGGAAAGCGTATCAGTAGTTTGAACCAGGCGATGACAAGCCTCCTGCACCCGCAGATGCCTCATGTATTGCTTGGGCGTCATGCTGAAATACTTTTTGAACTTCCGCTCAAAAGCACTCAGCGACATATTGACCAGATTAGCCAGGAGCTTCACAGGCAGGGTTTCATGATAATCCTGCTTCATTCTGGAGATCGCCGGCCCCATTTCGCCTGCAGCTTCAAGTCCACTGATACCGGTCTGAAACGGGCGCGTCACACCCACGAGGCCGCAAATCACGCCCTTGTTATCGACCAATGGCGTCTTCGTTGTGGTGGACCAGTCAACCAACCCTTTGCCTCGGCTAACGAGCTCTACCTTGTTGACTAAGGGCTCGCCGGTTTGAATGACGCGGAGATCATCTTTTCGATAATTATCCGCCAAGTGACGTGGTAAACAGTCATGATCCGTCAGCCCTAAGATGGACTTCTTGTCTTCGAGCTCAAGGGCATCCGCCAGACGCTTGTTGAGGGCCACGATACGAAAGCTGGTATCCTTTACGAAATAAAGAAATCCAGGCATGCTGTCAAACAGGTCACCCAAATAACCGTCAACATCATGATTTTGAAAAAAGGCGGCATCGTGCATCGCAGCCATCTAAGCCCTTGCCGCAGCCCTGCTCAACCATATTCGCCAAGATGGAACCCTGATCTTGAATGGCGGATTGCTGACACATTGCGCCTTCCGTAGCTTCATAGGTGGCACGCAAAGCCGCCAAGAGAAATTGCCAATGTGGCAAGTCCATGAATGCATCATGCTGGCATCATTCAACATTCAAAACTCCGCCGAAGGCGGCAACCTAGCCACCAACCAATGCCAGCAATACACCTGCGGCGACAGCGGAGCCGATGACACCGGCGACATTAGGGCCCATGGCATGCATCAGCAAGTAGTTCTGCGGGTTGGAGTCCATGCCGACCTTGTTGGAAACGCGGGCGGCCATTGGCACTGCCGAGACACCGGCCGAGCCGATCAATGGGTTGATCTTACCTGCGTCCGTCTTGGCGAACTTATTCATGACCTTCGCCATGATCACACCTGAGCCAGTACCGATACTGAAAGCGATAAGGCCAAGCACGATGATGCCTAAGGTTTCGGCCGAAAGGAACTTGTCTGCCTGCAGCTTGGAGCCAACGGCGAGACCGAGCATGATGGTGACAATGTTGATGAGCTCATTGGCAGCCGTCTTGGATAGACGCTCAACAACACCACATTCCTTAAACAGGTTACCCAGCATCAGCATCCCGACCAGCGGAGTGGCTGATGGTAGCAGAAGAGCGCAGATAATAAGTACTGAGAGCGGAAAGACGATCTTCTCGATCTGACGAACGGGACGCAGCTGCTTCATCTCGATCTCGCGCTCGGCCTTGGTGGTCAGCAGGCGCATGATAGGAGGCTGGATAATCGGTACCAGCGCCATGTAGGAGTATGCCGCCACCGCAATGGCGCCTAATAAATCAGGTGCCAGCTGGCCGGCGAGGAAAATAGCAGTGGGCCCGTCAGCACCGCCAATAATACCAATAGCACTGGCGTCTTGGATGGAAAATTCAATGCTACCAAAGGTACTGGAGAGCCAAAGTGCGCCAATCAGTGTGGTAAAAATACCAAACTGAGCCGCGGCTCCAAGGAGTGCGGTCTTAGGATTGGCAAGCAGTGGGCCAAAGTCGGTCATGGCTCCCACTCCAAGGAAAATCAGCAGTGGGAAAATAGGCACGTCACCGATGCCCATTTCGTAGAAAGCGTAGAGGAAGCCTCCTGGCTCAGCGATGCCGGCGTAGGGAATGTTGGCAAGGATACCACCAAAGCCGATTGGCAAAAGCAGTAGCGGCTCAAACTTCTTGGCAATTCCCAGGTAGATGAGTAGCAGACCCACGAGGATCATGATCAGCTTGAAGATGCCGTGTTGGCCTGGCTGCTCTTCACCGTTCTCGTCCACCGTGGGCTCACCACGTTCGAAGAAACCCTTCAGACCGGTGCTGTCCCAAAGGCTTTGCACCTTAGACTTCTCGGCCACCTCAGCCACCTCAGCAGAGTCAACGGCTTGGGCCGCCTTAGCTGCGACGTCGGCCGCAAACAGATCCGTAGGCATGAACAAGCACACCAGTGCGGCTAGGCACAGGCAAGCAATCGAACCCTTTGTGAAAAATGATGATTTTTGCATTAACCTAGTGTCGCTATAACTTGTCCTGATGTGACTTGATCGCCTTTGCTAACCAAAATCTCGGAAACCACACCAGCGCTAGGTGCGGCAATTGCCATTTCCATCTTCATGGCCTCAAGCACGATCACGGTTTCACCTTCCTCGACGGAATCGCCAGGGCCTTTGAGGATGTCAAAAACAGCACCCGGCATAGGTGCAGAGACAGGCGTTCCGCCGCCACCGCCGCCTGATGAGCTAGGTGATGCGTCGTCACCACCCTCGCTAACACTGACGTCGTAGCTTTTGCCGTTGACGGTTGCCTTGTCACCATCGAACTCGACGACAAACTTATCGCCACCCACCTTGACGGTGAGTTTATCAGCAACCGAACCTCCAGCACTACTAGCTGCGGCGGGTGCATCCTTCTCGATCTTACGGACGTTGGTTTTCATCTCTCCCTTGAGGAAAGAGATGCCCTTGGCACCACAGGCGGCGACAATAAAGGTGTTTTCATCTGTGACAGGTAAGCCCTCGGCCTCGAGCTTGGCGACCGCAGGGGCAACACCTTTCTCAGGGTTGGCCTCGTCCATCTCAAGTGGGCTTTCCGTAGTGGGCTCTAAACCCATTTTCTCGGCGGCGCGCTTAACGATATCAGGATCGGGAGCGACTGGAGTTTTGCCAAAGTAGCCGAGCACCATCTTGCCGTAACCTTCGGCGAATTTCTCCCACTTGCCGAACATGACGTTGTTGAAAGCCTGCTGGAAATAGAACTGGCTGACCGGTGTCACCGAGGTGCCGAATCCGCCGAGACGAACCACTTCACCCATAGCATCGATGACTTCTGGATAGCGGTCGAGGATGCCGTTATCACGCATCATCTGAGTATTGGCAGTCAGCGCACCGCCGGGCATCGGGCTCCACGGAATCAATGGCTCCACCGCCTTGGCCTCTGGCGGCATAAAGTAGTCTGACATGCAGTCCTTGAATACGGCCTCAGCCTCCATGACTTTATCAATATCGAGATCAAGACGGTAATCCGTTCCTCGCAGAGCGTGCCACATGGATGCCACATCCGGCTGGCAGGTGCCGCCCGAGCAAGGTGCCATCGACAGGTCAATCTGGTCGGCTCCAGCTTCAATCGCAGCATGATAGCAGATCACTCCGGTGCCGGCGGTATCGTGGGTGTGGTAAACAATGCGGGTGCCCTCGGGCAAACGCTTGCGGGCTGCCTTGATGGTCTCGTGAATGGTGGATGGGTAAGCCGTGCCACTGGCATCCTTGAAGCATACCGAGGTGAATGGAATCTCAGCTGCCAAGATATCATCGAGTGTCTTGGCGTAAAACTCAGCATCGTGTGCGCCGGTGCAGCCAGGAGGCAATGCCATCATGGTGACACAGACTTCGTGGTTCAAACCGTGGTCGGTGATCGAGCGTCCTGAATCAATGAGATTGTTTACGTCATTGAGCGCATCGAAGTTACGGATGGTCGTCATGCCGTGCTTCTTGAACATCTTGGCATGCAGGTCGATGATGTCCCGTGGCTGGGAATCGAGCGCCACCACATTGATACCACGCGCCAGGGTCTGCAGGTTGGCATCGGGGCCGGCCTTCTCGCGGAAGGTGTCCATCATGTCGAAGGCATCCTCGTTGGAGTAGAAATACAGCGACTGGTAGCGCGCTCCGCCACCGGCTTCAAAATGCCGGATGCCCGCGTCTCGTGCCGCCTCGACAGCGGGCATGAAATCAGGAGTAAATACCCGGGCTCCGTATGCGCTCTGGAATCCGTCCCGGAACGCGGTGATCATTACATCGATATTTTTAGCCATGATTATTTAGTAGATTAGAAAATAGTTGATCTTCAGTGAGTGTATAGAAGGTCGTGTTTGATTAGCCCCCTTTTTGGGTGCGGTGAGCAGCTGCGATAGCCACGGCCATCGTTGCCGATGTGCGTGCGCCTGAGCCAGAGCCAGCTGGACCAGAGGGCTTGGCAGGTTGTTCTGGCTCGGGAAATTTACTCAATAAGGAGCCCGATACCTTCATTAAGATGACCAGTAAAACGAGAAACGAGAACACTACTCCCATTCCAACTAACATTAGTTCAAAGCCTTCTCCTATCATCGTTTTTATTGTTGTCTGGTTAGCGGGTGGTTAGCGGGTGGTTCAAGTCGGGTGATGTTAGGCAATCTCTGCTCGCCTGCATTCAAATTATCAGGGGGCTTTTCTAGCGAACCCTATGATACTTGTAAACAAAGGATTGGGAAGTTTTCTCAACTTGTCAGCCCGCCCTACCTAACTAGGCGTCTTGTTGCCAGTCCGGCTTACCTGCGTAGACCCACCGGTAGTAGTCTGCTCGTTTTAACTGCGCGGCAGCGGCATCATCGATAAACACCTTGGCATTCGGGTGATGTTGCAGAATTGAAGCGGGGACCATGGCGGCCACTGGCCCTTCAACCATCGCAGCGATGGCCTCGGTCTTACCTTCTCCGAAAGCAAGCATGATGCTGCTGCGCGCTGCCATGATCGTACCTATGCCCATGGTGATGCAGTGGCGTGGCACCTTCTGCGTCAGTGTTTTGATACGGGTTCGGGAGGCGAAGGATGAGGTGGGCTCATTGAAACCGATGTGACCATCGGAACCGATGCCAAGTATTTGTAGATCAATACCTCCAGCATTGATAATAGCCTGCTCGTAGGCCGCACAACACGCGGGGACATCTGTCGTCATACCGTCAGGGATGTTGATCTTATCCGGGTTGATATTGATGTGGCTAAAAAAGTTCTGCCACATGAAGCTGTGATAGGACTGCTCATGCTCTTTTTCTAAACCGACATACTCATCCAGATTAAAGGTGGTCACCGCACTGAAATCCAGCCCCTCCTCGCGGTGCATCCGGATCAGCTCAGCGTAAAGTGGCAAGGGCGTGCTGCCGGTCGCCAGGCCTAAAACGGCGTCGGGTTTTTCACGCACGAGGCGCGCCACTACTCTGGCTGCGGCAACACTGGCGGTCTGCTTGTTTTGCTGAATGATGATTTCCATGGGATGAAGATGTCTGCTGGGTCACTGATATCACTTCTTGCCAATCATGGGAAGACTGGC
>JAACFN010000076.1 GCA_009937455.1 Verrucomicrobiaceae bacterium
TAAGTCGACTCCGTTTCTTGATAATCTGGCTCGCAAACACGATAAGGCGTATCGAGTTAAGCCATTCAATTATGGCACCACCGCAGTCCTCAATGCGGCCGTTATTCAGCGATGGCGATGCATGTATTGCGGAACCTCTTTTGATTTACTCAAAAGCAAGATCAAGTAGCCATAGCCAAATAATCATTTGGCCTTCACACCTGGCCACAAAAAAATGAGGGCCCGCAGTGCAGACCCTCATTCTCCAGACAAACTGAACTATGAATTCATTCAGTTAAATTTTTAGAATGCGATCGAGAGGGAAACGCCACCGTAGAAGTGGTCGTCACTCTCCGCGCCAGCATCGACAAGACTGCTGTCAAGGTCACTAGAGGCATCAACATACTTGATGTATGGTGTCAGGGTCACATCTTCTTTCAGCGCAATGGGAAGAGCCGCTGTTATGTAATAATGATTAAAACCATCCATGTTGGTGCCATCAACATCAGTATTGAGCTCATAATCATCGCTCCATGCTACCCCTGCTGCAAGGTCTAGGCCAACACACTCACTTAGCGTAAAACTCTTAGCTGCTTCAAACTCTAGATAACCCCCACTTAATTGATCAATATCTTCGTAGTAGGTCAGTGCGAGCCCAAGCCCGCAGCCAAGCTCTGTCGCCAGTCCAAGGTAGACCTCATCGGTATTAGCATCACTATCACCCGGGAAAAAATAATAGGTATAGCCAACACTTACATCGAAAGCTCCAAGAGACTGAGTCAATCCGATAAAGAGATCCAACTCATCGTCTGCACCACCAGCATCCCAGCTAGCATACCAAGCACCACCACTCAGTGAGAGTCCTTCGGCTAACTCATAACTCAGATCGACACCGGTATCGACTAAGTCATCTCCAAGATCCACACCACGAAATTCATAAATGGAATGATAACCGGTGTAGATCTCGGCTTCAATTTCTGCGAATGCGGAAGTTGCTGTTAGCAAACTGCCGCCTATCAATAATGACTTGATTGTAGTTTTCATAATCACCATGGCTCTGAGCAGATGGCGTGCCAACCTTTCGACATGCAACTACAGGCACAAAAAAGCCGAGACCCTAGAAGGCCTCGGCTTAAAAATTTGGCTAGGGTTTACGCCTCCCAGTTATAGGCCTCTTCGCCGTGTTCATCACGATCAAGACCCCCATGCTCTGTATCTTCTTCAACGCGTATTCCTCCACAAAGAATTTTTGCTGCGTAAAGTCCTATCAGCGCGGCTGCCGCACTCCAGACAATGGTCACACCGACACTTTTTGCCTGAATGATGACCTGAGCAATGAATAGCACCGACGATACCTCCGACACCGTGGACACCGAATACGTCGAGACTATCATCATAATCAAAGGCATGCTTCAGCTTGGTGACTGCCAAATAGCATAACAGGCTAGAGATTGCACCGATGGCCATCGCGCCACCGACACCGGCCGAACCAGCAGCAGGCGTGATTGCCACCAAACCAGCTACGGCACCCGTGGCGACACCAACCGCAGTAGGCTTCTTGGCAATGATCCACTCCAGGACCATCCAAACTACGATAGCAGCCGCTGTAGCAACCTGTGTGGTAAGCATCGCCATACCGGCACTGCCACTGGCTCCAGCTGCTGATCCAGCATTAAAGCCAAACCAACCCACCCAGAGCAAGGCCGCACCAACCAGAACATACGGTACGTTGTGAGGAACGAGAGCAGGGCCAGGATATCCTTGGCGCTTCCCTAGGAAAATACATGCTACTAATCCCGCAATGCCCGCATTGATGTGAACCACATTACCTCCGGCAAAGTCAATAGCGCCCCAGTGATGGAACAGGCCACCTCCCCAAGCCATGTGCCACATCGGCAAGTAGGAGAGAATAGTCCAGACGACCGTGAAAATTAAGATCGCAGAAAACTTCATGCGCTCCGCAAAGGCACCAACAATAATGGCGGGGCTAATGATGATGAATGTCATTTGAAAGGTGACCCAGACACTCTCAGGGATTGTTCCGCTAAGTGTATCTTCAGTTATGTGATTGAGAAAGAGCAGCGATTGGTCCCAGCCAAAGTAGGCATTGCCACCACTGCCTGCAGCGACCGCATAGCCGAAAGCCACCCATAGGATCGACATGATGCCTGCCAAGGCAAAACATTGCACAAAAATACTAAGCACGTTTTTGGCACGGACCAAACCACCATAGAATAAAGCTAGTCCAGGCAAACACATCATCAGCACAAGCACGGTTGATGTGAGCATCCAGGCGGTATCACCAGAATCGAGGGCATCATCCCCGGCAAAGGCATTCGACGTTGTCAGTGCCAATAGGAACAATGGCATGATGTAGGTTTTTAGTAGTTTCATAGTTATTATTTGGTTCGTGTTAATGAGCTGGCCGCCATGTTACGCGGCCAATTAAGAAAATATTTACTGGATTGAAACGCTGTTTTCGCGCGCGTGTGACTAATTCAAGCAATATGCGTGCCAACACCTCAAATTATATTTTCAGCCTACCCGTTTCCAGTTTTGGCACACCTCATGCTGTAGTTGTTTTTTCATACTACCAAACAACAACCAACCTACCCATGATTACTAAATCAATATTACCCTTATCCTTCCTCGCATTAGGAACAGGATCATTGCTCGCAGACGATGCTGAAACAAAAGCTGGCTACGATGAGCTGGTCGCAGGCCAAGGTGATTACGCCTACGCCTTCGACTTCTTCACAACATCCATGCTCTGGACCTGCATCGCTGCAGCTCTTGTGTTTCTCATGCACCTCGGTTTTGCCTCCCTTGAGGCCGGCCTTACGCAGAAGAAGAACACGGTAAATATCCTGTTCAAAAACTGCTTCATTATCGCAATCGGCATCGTCACTTACTGCCTCGTCGGTTTCAACACTCACTACCCAGGTGATTTCAACGGCTGGTTTAGTATCGGCGGACCCTTTGGAGAGGGCAACATCGATGACACCTTTGGATACGGAGGCGTAGGCCTTGCAATGACTGGATATGGTGACTTCATCTTCCAGGCTATGTTTGCCGCTACCGCTGCCACGATCGTGTCCGGCGCTGTCGCTGAACGTATTAAGCTGCCTAGCTTCATGATCTTCGCCACTGTGCTCGTAGGTCTTGCTTACCCAATCGTTGGTTCCTGGCACTGGGGCGGCGGCTGGATGGGAAGCCTCAATGGCGGTGCTGGCTTCAAGGATTTTGCTGGTTCTGCAGTCGTTCACGCCTTCGGTGGATTTGCAGCTCTCGCATGTGTGATCGTGTTAGGACCTCGTAAGGGCAAGTATACTAAGAATGGTATGAAGCCCATCCTGCCATCCAACCTACCACTCGCCACAATCGGCGTATTCCTACTCTTCTTCGGATGGTTCGGATTCAACGGCGGTTCTGTTCTCTCAGCTGCTCCTGGACCTCTTGGTCTTGTATTCACCACCACGACCCTCGCAGCTTGCACAGGTGCCCTTGGTTCCATGCTCGCTTCATGGATCATCCTCAAGAAGCCAGACCTTTCCATGGCTCTGAACGGATTCCTTGCTGGACTCGTAGGTATCACGGCTAATGCTGACATTGTATCAACCAACGGCGCTATGCTGATTGGACTGATTGCAGGTATCATCGTAGTCTTCTCCATCCTGTTCTTCGACAAGATCAAGATCGACGATCCTGTAGGAGCCATCTCCGTCCACGGTATCTGTGGTGTGTGGGGCATCTTAGCCTGTGCGCTCTTCGACACGACTGAAAGTGGCTTCACCATCGGTGGTCAGCTGGTCGGAGTGCTCGCTGTAGCAGCCGCAGCCTTCGTTTTCTCAATCATCGTATTCTCTATCATTAAGCTCACCATCGGTGTGCGGGTAGACGAAAAAGAAGAGCATGAGGGACTGGATATTGCTGAACACGGTTCGCCAGCCTACAACGATTAATTACTTATCATAACAACCACTAGCCGGGGGAGCATCGCTCCTCCGGCTTTTTTTATCTCCTTTTTAGCTATCCAGTACTTTCCATCACCCCCTAGCACGCTCTATAGTTTCCCCGGACACTGAATGATCCTCTTTTTCTTATGCGCACCCTGATCGTCGACAACTCCAACACACGGACGAAGTTTGCCCTAGCCGATGGTGATCAACTCGACCCGTGGCGCGCGATTATTGACACTCCCGAAATCTCGCCAAAATCATTAGAGGAGTGCCTCGCTGACATCAGCTGGGACGCTTCCATCATCAGCTCCGTGGTTCCCCAAAAAGCAGCCATCCTCGCATCATGGCTCGGCAACAAACCCTGCCACCAGCTCAGTCACCTCAGCAAACTTCCCATCGGCATCAACTACCCCAAGCCTGAGCAAATCGGCGCAGACCGTCTCGCCAACGCCGTAGGTGCCCACGCCCTCTACGGCAGCCCCTGCATCGTACTCGACTTCGGCACCGCCGTCACCTTCGACGTCATCGCCCCAGCGGACGACTATAAAGAAGTGCAAGCCCCAGCGGGCGATGGCAAAGAAGTGCACGCCCCAGCGGGCGACGGTGCGTCCGCGCAGCGGATGGGAGGAGCGCAAGCATCCTCCTATCAAGGCGGTGTCATTGCCCCCGGCCTTGCCTCGATGACAGAGGGTCTGGCAAATCGAACCGCCCTGCTGCCCAATATCACACTTCAAGAACCTGAATGCGCTATTGGCAAATCAACTGAGCAGGCCATGCTCGCTGGAGCAGTCTATGGATACCGTGGCTTGGTGCGTGAGATTCTTCACAACCTCAACAAGGAATTCCCTAACGACCCGCTGGTCATCGCTACTGGCGGAGATGCCCCACTCATTACCCGTGGCTTGGATGAAATCGCTCACCTCGCTCCAGACCTCACCCTCGAAGGATTAAAAATCATCGCCCATCTGAATATATCATACCCATGAATCAAGCACCCCTATCTCTCGGCATCGATTTTGGTGGCACCAGTGTCAAATTTGGAGTTGTCCAAGGACATGAAGTGATCGCTCAAGCACCGGCCATCGCGACAGAGGATTTTAATGAAGCTCAACCTTTAATCGATGCCATCGTATATGTCATCGAGGATCTGCGTGCGCACCACCCAGAAATTTGCGCCATTGGAGTAGGCGTGCCAGGATTTGTTGATTTTGAGACGGGCAATATCCACAACCTCACCAATGTCAAAGGCTGGACCAACATTGCTCTGCGGGATATTTTACAAGATCGCACAAAACTCCCCGTGGCTGTCGAAAACGATGCCAACTGCATGGCCTATGCTGAGTGGAAAGTAGGAGCAGGTAAGGGCAAGGACCACTTAGTCTGCATCACGCTGGGCACAGGTGTGGGCGGCGGCATCATCACGCATGGCCATATGCTTCGAGGTGCTCACTCCGTCGCCGGAGAGCTTGGCCAGACATCGATTGATTACGCTGGACGGGAGGGTGCTTACGGCAACCTCGGCTCCCTCGAAGATTATATCGGCAACAACGAGATCGCCGCTGATGCTCGCCAAACCTACGCCAAGCATAACATGGATAAAAGCATTACAGAATGCACACCCGCGGCCCTTTCCCAGGCTGCAGCCCAGGGCGATCAAGTCGCAGTAGAAATCTGGCAAGGCATTGCCCAAAAACTCGCTTGCACCGTTATCAATGCCTGCTGGCTTCTGAACCCTGCCGCCATTATTATTGGTGGAGGTGTAGCTAAAGCGGCCGAATTTCTCTTTGATCCACTTAAAGAAAGTATCCAAAAACAACTGGCCCCAGCTTTTCTCAATGGGCTAGAAATCATCCCCGCTCAGTTCAGTAACGATGCGGGAATCATAGGGGCTGCCACCCTAGCGCTCGAGGAAGCAAGCAGCGCAGATTAAAAAAACAAGTTGGGCACAGTTTTAACGTGCCATTTGCCCTGTTCATGCTTAACTTGAATTGACCTTTTCAATTTATCATGAGTCAAATCGGCAATCTCACCCTCGATCCCTCCGCCCCGTTTTTTATCCTTGGCCCATGCGCACTAGAATCCGAAGAATTTGCCTGGCAAATGGCACGTTCTCTCAAGGAGATTGCTGAGCGCACTGGCATCCAGTTCATTTTTAAGGCCTCTTATGATAAGGCTAACCGCACTTCGGTGGACTCATTTCGTGGCCCTGGCGTTGTCGAAGGTTGCCGCATCCTTGGTGAAATAGGCAAGGAACTCGGTCTGCCTGTAACCACAGACATCCATACACCGGCGGAAGCTGCCATCGCGGCAGAGACCGTTGACTTCTTGCAGATCCCCGCCTTCCTCTGTCGCCAAACCGACTTACTAGAAGCCTGTGCCAAAACAGGACGGCCAGTGAATATTAAAAAAGGACAGTTCCTAGCCCCTTGGGATGTAAAGCCTATCGCCGGAAAAATGAAAGAATTCAACTGTGAGAATTTCTACATCACTGAACGGGGCTCCACCTTCGGATACAACAATCTCGTGGCTGACATGCGCTCTCTTTATTGGATGCGTGACATGGGCATGAAGGTGATCTTTGATGCTACCCACTCTGTACAGCGCCCCGGCGGAGAGGGTGGCACAACCGGCGGCGACGGAGAGCTTGCCCCCGTTCTGGCTAGAGCAGCTATCGCCACGGGAGTGGATGGTGTTTTCATGGAAACTCACATAGACCCTAAAAAAGCCTTCTCGGACGGCCCCAACCAAATCCCCCTTACCGACATCGAAGCCGTCCTTACCCGCTTGCTTGCAGTCCACCATGCAGCGCACAGCATCGATTAAATTTTAGATCCTAAACTCCAGAAATCGCCATCTCTAAAATCTTCCATCATTACACAGAAACAAGCCGGCTCGCCCTGCTTTCATACTGTTTCATTGGCATGATGAGCATCTTGCTCACCGCATGCACGGACGATAATAAACCCAAAGATCTGCAAACTAAGGAACTGCAAACTAAAGAACTGCAGAAGTCAGAAACAACTGAGAAATCAGTGAAGGATATCGCCGCATCGTCTGAAGAAAAAGACGCCAAAAAGAAATCCAACATAGCTCTGCTAGGACAACTCCATAACGATACGATTTTAAGGCAGGTAAGACTACCGCGATACGATGAAAATTTCAATCCCCTCTCTCTACTCCATGCAGAAAGGATGGAAGTATTAGGGGGCGAGACCATCGAGGCACGCGACGTCTCACTGGAGCTTTACAATCTAGACGGCAGCGTCCAGGCACACACCAAGGTCAGGCGCGCTATCTACCAAGAAAAAGAGGCTATCCTCAAGGCAGAAGAAGCCATCTATATTAGCGGCAAAGACTTTAAAGCCTCTGGAACAGGTATGGTCTATGACATCAACACCGGACAAGGTTTTATTGTTGGTCCGGCCTCATCTTCATTTTATCTTAAAGCGCTTCAAGCTTCAGATCCCAAGCACTAAGTCCCCTTGCACGACACTCAATCCATATCAACCCATGCAGCCTAACCACATGACTAAAAATACCCTACGGCCATCCGCCGCGGTGGCTATTGCTGCGATATTAATGGCACTGACCAGCATGCTTACAGCCGCACCGCCCAAGCCACCGTCGACGACAAAACTTGATGCGATCGACAAGCATGCTGCGCCCATTGCTAAAAACAATGAAGCGCGTCAGCAGAAAACTGAAAAAACCATTCTACAAAGTAATGATCGCTCTATTGCTGCCGACCAAAAAATACAGACATTTCTCAAACGTAGCGGCCAAGACAAAACCCTCGAACAAAACAAAGCAACTGAGCCAGCAACTGAGCTAACACAAGCGAACAATCCATCTAGCCCTCATGAAAAGACGGCAAACAAAGAAAAAGAATTAAGCACCATCAAGATAAAGTGTGACGGCGGCATCTATTTCGACAACGAAGAAGGAATACTCGCCTACCTTAAAAATATCAGGCTTGATGAGTCTAACTCCGACTTCAAATTAAGGTGTAGTGATGAGCTTAAAATCCTATTCGATAACGGCCCCAAGGAGGAAAAAAAGAACACTGCACTCAAGGGGTCTGAGCCTCAAAAAACAAAGCAAATACCAGAGCAAAAAGACAACAGCTTTTCGGAACTCGGAGATCTCCAAGAAATTATTGCCACAGGAAGCGTCAAGATCCTTGGCAAAAATAGTGATGGCCAACCTTTTCTCGCCTCAGGCAACATAGCTAGCTATAATGCAAAAACTGGTGAAATGATCCTCAAAGGAGGCCGCCCCACCCTTCAGCAGAGCGCCAATGAATACCTTCAGGCCGGAGAGGATGGCCAATGGATTAGGATACAAATGAAAGACAAGGATATCGAAAGCATTATCACCAGCCAGGGAAAGTGGGAAATGCAAGCTGTCACCCAAAAAGAATCTCGCTAAAAAGAATCTCGCTACACTAACGACGATGCCAGAAACCACAACAGACACTTCAACCACTGAGCAACAGCCAGCTCTCGCCCCACCATCAGATCACACCACTCTGCATCTGGACACGGGGACGCGCCGAAGCTCACCGACACTGCTAGAAGCTCAGGGTTTGATGAAAACCTACGCTGGTCGCACCGT
>JAACFN010000077.1 GCA_009937455.1 Verrucomicrobiaceae bacterium
GAAAACATCACTGATTATCGAGCTAGTGCCATCCTGCTCGACACTCCCGCACCCGGCGTTTACGGCGGCACAGGAGAAGTGTTTGACTGGTCCCACGCTATTGAATTCATCAGCACTCACCCTGAAATTCCCGTATTACTTGCCGGAGGCATCACTCCAGCAAATGCTTCACAGGCGATCGAAGAAGTTCACCCCGCAGCACTGGATGTTGCCTCTGGCGCTGAGGTCTCACCTGGGATCAAAGATTTCGAGAAAGTGGCAGCGCTTATGAAATCAATAACCCATTCCCGAACCGCGTGAACTTCGTCTATATATTCATAGGTGGTGGTCTAGGTGCGGTGTCACGCTTCGCGCTCTCGTCGGCCGTGCAGTCACTTGCAGAACAGACTAAGCTGCACCGCATTCCAGTGGGCATTCTCGCCTGCAACTTACTAGGCAGCTTGTTGATCGGCGCTCTTTTTGGCTACATCGCCTCGCGCTCTGAAGGCCACCCCGCATGGCTTCACCCATTTGCAGTCACTGGCTTCCTCGGGGCTTTCACCACCTTCTCGACCTTTGCTCTCGATACGCAGAAACTCTTTTCATCCAGTCCTTTGCTAGCTATCATCAATATCGCAGCATCGGTCATCGGCTGCTTGGCTGCAGTCTGGTTAGGATTTAAGCTCGCCAGCTAAATCAGCCAATTTCGATCAACCCATTCAACCACCAGAGAACCATGAGAAATTTAAAAGACGGTATTCGTTCACTGGTCAAAATCGACTTTTACGGCAACGTGCATAAATACTTCCGAGGCACCGACAAAGAGAAACGTTTCACCAACGAAATCCGCATTCTCAAAGCCCTCGAACAACGTGGCTGTGAACATGTGCCCCGCTATATCGAATCCGACGAGAGTGAGCTCCACCTTGTTACCAGTAACTGTGGCTCTCCAGCTCCAGATATCTCAGAGAAAAAAACCGAGAAAATCTTCCGTGATCTCGAAGAAAAATATGGTGTCCGCCACGATGATCCGTTTTCTCGTAACATCACCTATGACCCTAAGGAGGGCCGTTTTTGTGTTATCGACTTCGAACTCGCTACCCTGCTGGACGACCCAAGTAAAAGCGAAAAGACCACATCAGACCCCGAGCCGTGAGCGAGACGCCAAACCCATTTCTACCTGGAGCAGGTCGCATGGAGGCGGAGGGCTGCCCTAGGGCTATTACTTGGTCCGCTGACTCGGTCTCGGGCACTAAGAAGCCGATTAATGACGATGCCTGGCTAGCATTCGCCTCCGACATCAACGGCGCTTCATCATTGGGAAAAGACGGGCGTCACTCACTAGAATCTCACGACCTAGTATTTGCTGTATCTGATGGCATGGGTGGTGGCAATGCTGGCGATGTGGCCTCACGTTTGCTGCTTGAGTATCTCAGCGAGATGATTCCGCGCACTTTTAAAACAGCAGCATCGGGCATGCACCCAGATTACCTGCACCACATGCAGCAAGCCATTAACGCGGTGCACCTCGCCATCAATGCAGACGCGGCCCATGATGACAACAAACAAGGCATGGCCGCAACACTCGCTCTGGCATGGTTCACTCCAGAAAACCTCTACTTTTGTAATGTAGGAGATAGCCGACTTTACGTTCACCGTGCCCACGAAGAGGAAAATAAAACCACCCTACTCACACAGGATCATACTTTCGTTTGGAAAAAGCTTAACCGAGGTGAAATCAATGAGCGGCAGTTCCGGAGCCATCCGAGGAGGTCTGCTCTTTACGAAGTGGTCGGCGGAGGGCACCGCACGGTGAACCCTTATTTGGCGACATTCCCTTACCAATCAGGCGATCGCTTCCTGCTTTGTAGTGATGGCCTTATCGACGGGCTCTGGGAAAAGAATATACATGCCACATTTTTAAAAAACTCGGGCTCGACAAGCGAGCTCACTGAGGCTCTGATGTCCCGCGCTGTCAGTAATGACGGCAAAGACGACACAACACTGATATCGCTTGAGGTGCATGACATCGAAGAAAACAGCTGAAAACAGCCTGATTCTTTATAAGTTGGCACATCATTTGCTTGAAATTGAATCGTTCATTGCTTGCCACGGCTTACCAAACAGTGGCACATCAGACAAAAATCCATCATAAACAAAGAATATGGCTAAATACAGACTCGATTACATCTGGCTAGACGGTTACACCCCTGTCCAGAATCTCCGCACCAAGTGCATGCTCAGGGACTTTGACGAGTTCCCTACCCTCGATCAGCTTCCTGAGTGGGGCTTTGACGGTTCATCCACCCAACAGGCCGAAGGCGGCGACTCCGACTGCGTGCTCAAGCCCGTAGCCCTTTACCCAGACGGCACCCGTGAAGACGGTATCCTTGTCATGTGTGAAGTCATGCTTCCCGACGGCAGCGCTCACCCATCAAATGGTCGTGCTACCATTCCTGACGATGAAGGAACTTGGTTCGGCTTTGAGCAGGAATACTTCCTTATGCAAGAAGGTGTGCCTCTCGGCTTCCCTAAAGGCGGCTACCCCAACCCACAGGGTGAATACTACTGTGGTGTCGGTTTTGCCAACGTTGGTGGAATCTCTCGCGAAATCACCGATACCCACCTCGATCTCTGCCTCTATGCTGGCATCAACCACGAAGGCATCAACGCCGAGGTGGCCAAAGGTCAGTGGGAATTCCAGGTGTTTGCCAAAGGATCAAAGAAAGCTGCTGACGATATCTGGGTAGCTCGTTTCCTTCTACTCCGCCTCTGTGAAGAGTTCGAAGTAGACGTTGAGTGGCACTGTAAGCCAATCACCGGTGACTGGAACGGCTCAGGTATGCACGCCAACTTCTCCACCGAGCACCTCCGCGAAGTCGGCGGTAAGGAATACTTCCTCAAGCTCATGGATGCTTTTGAAGAGTTCACCGAAGAGCACATTGCCGTCTACGGTCCAGACAACGACAAGCGCCTCACCGGCCTTCACGAGACTCAGTCCATTGACAAGTTCTCTTGGGGAGTTGCTGACCGTGGTGCATCCATCCGCGTGCCACACGGCTTCGTCAAGAACGATGCTTACAAAGGCTATCTCGAGGACCGCCGCCCGAACTCACAGGGTGACCCCTACAAGATCGCTGGCCGTATTATCCAGACCATCAATTCGGTTGAGATCTAGGTTATAGCATCTTTATACTATCATTAAGGGCATCCTGCACTACGGGGTGCCCTTTTTTGTCTCAAATAAACAAGACATCATCCATAAGAGAACAAGATACAGGCCTATAACTATGCACGTTACTGGGCTAGTTGCGGGGCTAGTTCCTGGCCTAGCTACACTAAGCTAGACTCAGTGCAATCCTACCAATCGACATTAGTGCCGCGGGTATCGATATGGACAAAGGCCGAATAACGCCCCACCCCACCTTTATACATACCTCGGTTGCGCAGTTCCTTAGCTGCAGCAGCCACATGATAGGTAGAGACACCATTAAATTTGATGTCACACGCCATATTTTGCATGTGATATGACTTTGTTCGCCCCCCCACTGCACGATTATAGCTTGGGCTACGGTAGGCTGATGCGATCTCCTTAAGCGGAGAGCCAATGCGGGTAACGATGCTATCAACCAGCTTAAGAGTCGGCCCAAGCTTCTGCCAATAGGTCTTGGGAGGTAAGGAGTTTGGAACACCTCCTCTGGATTTGAAATGCGGTGCTAACACCATACGTGGCGTGATGTTGCGAAGATTGAGACTCTGGATGTAACGGGCATAACGAGTAACATCCGAACCCTTTGCTTGGATCCAAGCATGCGGGATACCTGGAACGGGCTTGTCTCCCATGAGTCCGAAGAATGCAGCACTACTCTTTGGCGCACCAATAATAACTCCCGTAGCAGTCAGACCGGCTGTGCCGAGGAACTTGCGGCGGCTCGTGTAACCTGGCTTGAGGCTCTCAGGCACACCACCCCCAACAAGAAATTGGTCTGGTTTTTCTGAAGGAGAGCTCATGGCCATGGACGCTCATAAACTGTACTAAAACACCGGTTTTGGCGAGCGGATTTTCACTGCGATGAAGGTACTAAAAGAGCACGAAGGCTCAGAAGTATTATACCGCAATGGTTTAAGACTAAGGAAACTAATCAAAAAAATTGAGCTGACTCATGACCGTGAACACTCAGAGCTACATCCGCTTACTTTCCTTCTTTTTCTGCTACGTGCTGACGAAAGATGGCGAGCTCTTTTTTGACCACAGGTAACAAAAAGTAGAGGCCTACCATATTAGGAATGACCATGGCAAAAATCATGGCGTCTGAGATTCTGATCACATTACCAAGCGAAGCAACCGACCCAACAACGACAAAACAGCAGAACAGGAGCTTATAGAGTAAAATCGCCGTCTTGTGGGGGCCTCCACAAAGGTAAATCACCGCCTGCTCACCGTAGTAAGACCAGGAGATCATCGTCGAGAAAGCGAACAGTAATACGGCTATAGCTAAAAGCTTTGGAAACCAGGCGAATTTTTCACCAAAGGCCATCGAGGTCTTGGCAATGCCCTCTATCTTGTTGATGTCTTCAACATTAACCCATAGGTCCGTTTCAGCGCCGTCTTGCCATACCTTGCCGAAGGTTTGGCCAGAATCCTTATCTTCAGAGCTACCTAAAATACGCAACTCGTCACCTTTGTCGACTTGTTGAACTACAGCGGCTCCTGCCAATGGCATGCTGTAGAGCTCGGCCGAATCTGATTTGACGATACCGTCCACCTTCCAGGCACCTGTCACAATCAGCACCATCGCTGTCATTGTGCACACAACCACGGTATCCGTAAACGGCTCGAGTAACGCCACGATGCCCTCACTTGCTGGTTTATCAGTCTTCACTGCCGCGTGAGCAATGGGCGCCGAACCAACACCTGCTTCATTAGAAAACGCAGCCCGCTTAATTCCCTGAATAAGCACACCAATCAAACCACCGCCAACAGCCATAGGAGAAAATGCGCCTTCGACAATCTGCCTGAATGCGTCTCCTACCATATCAATATGAGTGCCGATAATGACTAAGGCAGCCACCAGATACATGCCGCACATGAAAGGAACCAAGAATGACGTCACCCGTGCAATAGTAACAATGCCTCCGATGATCACCAAACCGACGAGCACGGCCAGAATAACACCGAAAATAAGTTTACTCTCCGTGAAAATACCAAAAGCAGTACTCACTTGAGAAGCCGCTTGGTTTACCTGAAACATGTTACCAGCGCCAATGGCACCACCCACACACATGATGGCAAAAAAGATGGCCAACACTTTACCCAAACCACCAAAACCTTTTTCCTTCAGACCCTGGCTCAAATAATACATCGCGCCGCCATGCACTCTACCTTTGTCATCAATCCGGCGATACTTAACACCCAGTGTGCACTCGCAGAACTTGGTGGTCATGCCACACAAGCCCATAAGAATCATCCAAAAAGTAGCTCCAGGACCTCCAAGGCCAACGGCTACAGCCACACCTGCTATGTTACCCAAACCTACCGTTGCCGACAAAGCTGCGGTCAAAGCTTGGAAATGCGTAATCTGGCCGGGTGCATCGGCTCTTGTGTATTTTCCACGAGCGGTCCTAAAGGCTAATCCTATGGATCGTAAATTGAGGAACTTGAAATAAATGGTGAGGAAAATAGCAGTGCCTCCGAGAACAACCAACACAATGGGCAAGCCCTGCCCAGCCACATTGAGCGAATAAAAGATGATATTCTCAAGAACATCAGCTACTGGTGCCATAGCAGCATTGAGATTATCTGCCGTGCTTGCTCCATCAGCGGCCCACAATGAGCTGATTAGAAATGGCAGCAACAAGACAAAACGACTAATGACGGAACAACGAGATATATTCATAATAGTGAGAAACTTGAGGACTCTGCCAGTTCACCTATCTAGCACAAGAAAAAAGAATCCTACTCAATCATCTTTGCAATAATCTCCCGCAGCTCGCGCGCTGGAATGGCAAAGGTAGATACCCTGCTTGCGCGGGCAATGTTCATGCCTATACATACCCCATCCAGATTGAGTAAAGGCCCTCCCACAGACACCTTAGTAAGCGGAGTATCATGATCAATGACCCTGGGGAATTCCGAACGTCTCGATGAAAGCTGATCCTCACCACCACTCATCTGTTCATTTCGAGTCATCTTTTCTTCCCTTGCAGAGAGCTCAACATCCAGCCGAAGCTTCTTTTTGTCTCGCTTAAGCTCGATAGCAACTTTGTCTCCTGGCTGCTTCTTTTTTAACAACTCGATGAGATCTTCTCTCTCGTCCAGCTCAGTTCCATCTGCTGAAATAATGATATCACCCACTTGTATGCCCGCTTTCTGAGCACCCTTGTCTTCGCTGACATTTGCAACCTTCCATTGACTCTCTTTGTCTTTTTCGAATTCAACACCCAAAACCACATGACTTTTAGTGGCAGATATTTTTCGTGTTTCAGCGCTGACAATACCTAGACGCACCCGTCTCTGAATGCGCGTGGTTGATCCATTTGAGACCACCCAGTGTCCCTGCCTGACATCATCATCACTACTCAGCACAACAGGAGTCAATGGCTGCTCGGTATTTACCTTAAGCAAAGCGACGTCCCATTCATCGTCAACCCCTAGCAAATCAACCTCCGAATAAAGATCGCTACCAATGCGAACACTGAGATGTGATTTACCCTCAATCTCGCTTGCCTTCGTCAGAATATGACCATCTTCACTGACCACTGTGCCGTAAAGGGATTTTACCCTCGCCCTCTCATCCGTGTAAATGACCGCACTACTTCTTTGTAGGATTTCTCGATGCGGCTCGAAAGCGGCCCAAACACGCTTGCCATTGATGCGCTGATCTGCCGGCAATCCACCTTGAGCTGAGCTAAGCTGTGTGGAAACGACAAACAGGCTCACACTAAGAATGAGCATGGGTATGAATGCCATTTGAGAAGCCGTCACATTCCAAACTGAAGATATTTTTCTGTCGTCGGTGTTCATGACATTACTTCTCGCCGAGTTTTACGGTCAATTTTTTCTGCTCACCATTCCTCATGATGAGCAACTCCACTTCCTCTCCACGTGTTTTCTCTTTGAGTATGGATTGAAAATGTTCCTTATCAGTAAGTGCCTCACCCTCGAGCTCTAGGATAACATCACCTGTTTCGATGCCTGCATTGGCCGCTGGACCATCCTCGAGCACCTCACCAATGAGTAAGCCGTCATCTGTGTCAGTTGAGGCAAAGCCTAGGAAACCGGAACCCTTAACCGGGCGCTCAGCAAATGGACCATCACCTAAAAACTCATTACCCTTCAGCGCATCCCAATGTTT
>JAACFN010000078.1 GCA_009937455.1 Verrucomicrobiaceae bacterium
TGATGCTGCTCAAAAACGCAGAAATCGCATCCCACGGCATCCTCCCAGCCTGCCAAGATACCGGCACGGCGATTGTAATGGGCAAAAAAGGCCAGAACGTGCGCACCATCGGCAATGATGCTGAGCATCTCTCCCGCGGCATCTACAAGACTTACACCGAGGAAAACCTACGCTACTCACAGAGCTCCCCCCTAAGCATGTACGAGGAAGTCAATACCCGCACTAACCTGCCCGCGCAGATTGATCTCTACGCTACCGAGGGTGACGCCTACAAATTCCTCTTCATCAGTAAAGGCGGCGGCTCCGCTAACAAGACCTTCCTCTACCAGGAAACCAAGGCCCTACTGAATCCCTCCCGACTCATGGAGTTCTGCATCGAAAAAATGAAAACTCTGGGAACGTCGGCATGTCCGCCCTACCACCTTGCACTGGTCATCGGCGGCACCTCTGCTGAAGCTTGCCTGAAAACCGTCAAAATGGCTTCTACCCGCTACTACGATGAACTCCCCACCAAGGGTAATGAGCACGGACAGGCATTCCGCGATCTCGAGCTGGAGCAGAAACTCCTCGAGGCTGCTCGCGAAATCGGAATCGGAGCTCAGTTCGGCGGTAAGTACTTCGCCCTCGATGTCCGTGTCATCCGCCTCCCCCGTCACGGTGCCTCGTGTCCAGTGGGCATCGGCGTATCTTGCTCAGCTGACCGCCAAGCCAAAGCAAAAATTACCAGTGATGGCATCTTCCTAGAAAAACTTGAGACCAAGCCAGGTCAATTTATTCCTGAGAAATACAAGGACTGGAAATTCAAAGGTGTCGACATCAACCTCGACGGGGGCATGGATAAGATTCTTGAAACCCTTGATAAATATCCTGTGACCACAGCCCTATCACTTACAGGAACAATTATCGTTGCCCGTGACAGTGCCCACGCCAAGCTCAAGGAGCGACTCGAGGAAGATGGTGAGTTACCTCAGTATTTCAAAGATCACCCGGTCTATTATGCCGGCCCAGCCAAAACCCCCGAGGGGTATGCCTCTGGTTCCTTTGGCCCGACCACCGCTGGACGCATGGACGGCTACGTTGACCTATTTCAAAAACACGGAGGCTCCATGGTCATGCTAGCCAAGGGAAACAGGTCACAGCAAGTTACCGACGCGTGCAAGGCTCATGGAGGTTTCTACTTAGGGTCTGCAGGAGGACCCGCCGCTTTACTCGCAACCGATCACATCAAAAAACTCGAAGTATTAGAATACCCCGAGCTAGGTATGGAAGCCGTGTGGAAAATACAGGTTGAGAACTTCCCCGCCTTCATTCTGATTGACAATAAGGGTAACGACTTTTTCCAGCAGATCAACCAGTGCCCGGTTTGTTAAATAGCTAATAGCTAGAACAGAGCATGCAACGTCCTACCTCTGGACAACGATCACCATAGTGGCGTAAGCAAAGGCGACAAAAATCAGCACCGCCCCCTCCTTTCGATTCAGCTTCATGCTGGTCCACATAAGAGGCACAATGATGATGGTAAGCCCCATCATGACACCCAAATCAAGCCATGCGATGGCTTTGCCACAAACGGGCTTCACTGCTGCAGTGACTCCAATAACGGCTAAGATATTAAAAATGCACGAGCCTATGGCATTTCCCGTTATGATGTCCCCCTGACGTTTAAGTGCTGCCACGATCGCTGTCGCCAACTCCGGCAAAGAAGTGCCGAGAGCAAACAAGGTTAGCGAGATGACCACATCTGGAACACCGAATATAGTGGCTATCTGCTCACCGTGATCCACCAACCAATCGGCGCCAAGTACTAGGGCTACAATGCCGAGAAGAATTAAAACAATATCAAAAAAGACACGAAGACCTCCTTTTTTAGCTTGTTTGATCTCCTCCTGCTCGAACTCCTCAAACTGCTTAACGCACTTAGCTTTCCTCGAGAGAGATACATTGGCTATGATGTATACCAAAATACCTACTGCCAAGACAGCGCCCTCCCATCGAGCAAGGTGTTTGTCACTCATCATGACAAGGAAGACAATCGAGCTACCAAGCAAAATAGGCAACTCACGGCGGATTAATTGCATGTGGATAATCACCGGCCTGATAACCGCAGCCACGCCAAGAATGAGTGCGATATTAAAAATGTTGGATCCCACAATATTGCCAAGAGCCATGTCTGGGCTTGTGTTTCCTGTATCAATATTAAAGCCAAACCACCCCGCCGGCACAGCGAGCACCTCAGGTGAGTTTGCTTTCAAACACACCAAAAGCTCAGGCATACTGGTTCCAAAAGCAACCACCGTAAGCCCTACCACCAACGGGGAAATCCCCAAGCGTAGTGCTATTTCTGACGCGCCTTTCACTAGCCATTCAGCTCCAAAATAGAGCAAAACAAAGCCACCTGAGAGCCACAAAAAATGTATCAACAATTCCACGGGCAGAAACATGTACACGCTTCGCCGTTAATAAAACTTCAAACTTTCTCGAATTCTGCTTACACACCGCTCATGTCAACGACTCATAAGATCAGCATACTCGCCGGAGACGGCATTGGCCCCGAAGTCATGGACGCTTCAATGCTCGTGCTCGATGCCGCTGCCAAGAAGTTTTCCATCACCTTAGAAAAAGACAGCCAGCTTGTTGGCGGAGCTGCAATCGACGCTACCGGCTCCCCCCTACCTGAAGAAACCATCGCTTCTTGCCAAGCATCCGATGCTATTCTCTTTGGCTCCGTAGGTGGCCCAAAATGGGAAAACCTCCCTCCTGAACAACAACCAGAGCGTGGCGCGCTATTACCTCTGCGCAAGAAGTTCAACCTCTTCGCCAACCTCCGCCCGGGTGTCTGCCTCCCCTCTCTTACCCATGCATCCCCCGTTAAAAACGAGCTTATCCCCAACGGCTTTGATGTATTGTGTGTGCGTGAACTCACCGGCGGCATTTACTTTGGCCAGCCCAAAAGCATCAGTGAAGTAGATGGTGAGCTCGTTGCCATTGACACCATGGTCTACAAAAAAAGCGAGATCGAGCGCATCGCTCACATCGCTTTCACCGCCGCCAAAGCTCGTGACAATCGCCTCTGCTCCGTAGACAAGGCTAACGTCCTACAAAACTCCGTGCTCTGGCGCCAGACCGTGATCGAAATATCCAAGGAATACCCCGAGGTCGAGCTCTCCCACCTCTACGTTGATAACGCCGCCATGCAGCTCATCAAGCAACCAGGATCGTTTGATGTCATCGTTACCGGTAACCTCTTCGGCGACATTCTCTCCGATGAAATGGCCATGATCTCCGGATCACTTGGCATGCTACCCTCTGCTTCGCTTGGCAATAAAAACGACAACGGACTCTACTTTGGCATGTATGAACCATCCGGTGGTTCAGCACCCGACATCGCCGGCCAGGGAGTCGCCAACCCCATTGCCCAGATTCTCTCTGCGGCGATGATGCTACGCTACTCGCTCGGTGAGACCGCCGCTGCAGACGCCATCGAGTCTGCCGTAGACAAAGCCATCGACAAGGGCCTGCGCACTGGTGACATCTTCACAGGCAAAGAGGGCGAAACCAAAGTCGGCACTGTGGCCATGGCCGAGGCTATTGCTGAGGCCATCTAGGCCCCCCGAGGCTATTGCCGAGGCCATCTAGGGAGCACAAAACTTCAACAACACTTTCATAGCTCGTTGCCTCGCTGGCAGCGGGCTATTTTTTTGCCCTCATCGCCTACTTACCAGTCACCTCTGGCGCTAGAAGTCCTTGCGCACAAAGATGAAGCAAGCAATACCGAGTATAAACACCTCAAATGCCAGCGAACTACCTACGATATAGGCTACGGAATGACGGTTATCATAATCCTCCATCGCCTTGGCTTCAAGTAGCTCGCTCGCGGAGGCCTCATCCTCAAGAAACGCCGACGACATCGTCATATTCTTGCCTCGAACCGTCACTTTTTTCCTCAACAGATAAGTCGCATCACGGGTCTTCGGCAATGGCATTCCAATGGCTCTGACTATTCCATAAAATTTCTCCATCTCACTACTAGTATTCAGCTCTTCACCCGCTTCCTTAGTCTCTCCCGTCTTCATATTAATGCTCAGCCCCGAAGCCGGCATAACGTAGGTTGCTTTATACATGATGCTTTCCGACCATTGAATCGACAAGGTCACCCCCCAGACTAACAAAGCGACTAACAACGAAAACAAGGAAGATCTTGTCAACACCGCGGTCAATACCGAGACGCAGTAAATCAGACTAAAAACAAAGGTCAGCAGTAATACCGCCCAGAAAATCTCGAGATTCCACGCATTCAACCTTACCCCGTGAGCTATAAAAACAATCACACAGAAAACAAGCACCTGAATAGCGACAAAAAGTAGGCTGCCTAGATACTTTACTAGAAAGAGGCTCAGCCGGCTCATGGGTTTAGAAATGGCAACATCGATAGATCCCGTCTTGAGAAAATCAGGGAATATCGGGCAAACCGAAATCAAAGCCAACACCAAAGCAAAAAAGCCTAGCCACCATGGCACCAGATAATCGGTAAAGATCATCATGTAGAGATACTCGGCAAACATACTGCCCTCCACGATCAGCTCGCTCTCGATTTGATAGGCGCCAAACAACACCGAGATCCCCTCTGGAGTGAATCCCACCGAGGCATACATCATCGCGATCAGCACTGTAAGAAACAGCACAATCCAGAACAACTTCTTCGCCGCCAATAGGCGGTAGGAGTCCCATAAAATGGTCATTACCTGTCTCATTTCACCAGCTCCTTTCCAGGCAGCTGTGGTGGAGTCGATCTCTTCTGAGTTCCCCCCACTCCGCCTGCCCCCACTGACTCCATGAAGAGCTCTTCCAAGGACTGCCGAATCTCGCGCAGTTCAACGATAGTAACCTTTTCCGCCCGCAGAGCATCCAGCATCGGCTGAATAGGTTCGGGGTCACTGCCAACCATACTTATCACCTCTCCCCCGATCTCGGCACCAGCAGCAATGAGCTTATGCTTCAGCTCTTCTGGGATCGTTCCTCGGGTCTTTAGTTCATAACGCCGGCTCTTCTCCGTCAGCTCAGCTATCGTTCCCTGCCGGACAATCTCGCCCTTGTCCATAATCGCCACACTGTCACAGATCATTTCCAACTCACCCAGCAAGTGACTATTGATAAAAACCGTGCGTCCATCGTCTCGCATCCGCTGGAGTAAATTACGCATTTCTAATCGTCCCTTGGGGTCCACTCCATCAGTCGGCTCATCGAGAAAAACAATCTCCGGATCATTCACCAGAGCCTGGGCAAGGCCGATTCGTTGTTTCATTCCTTTGGAGTAAGTCCCCATCTTATGATTACCCCAATCCTGCATGCCGACCATTTCCAATAACTGCCCCGCTTTTTGCCGAGCATCCGCACTCGATATCCCAGTCAGGCCTGCCACGTAACGGATCACCTCACCGCCCTTAAGATATTCCGGAAACCTCGCGTGCTCTGGTAAATATCCTACCCGAGCCAGCGTTGCTTTATCCCCAATCGCTGCTCCCAGCATGATCCCGGCGCAACGGGTCGGGCGCACGATACTGGTTAAAATCTTCACCAGCGTGCTCTTGCCAGCACCATTCGGCCCCAGTAGACCAAAAATACCACCTCGAGGCACCTGCAGTGAAACCCCGCGCAAGGCTTCCACTCCACCACGGTATTTTTTACGCACATCAGCGATATCGATAACAATATCAGACATAGAAATGATCAAACAGCAGCCCCTTGAAAATGCAAGCCATAGATCAAATCTCTAGAACTCTGTTCTCATCCTACTCAACCCTGCTATCAACTTCGCCGCGAGCAAACCTAGACAGGATACGATCTCCTTTTTTGAGCTCTTTAGCATCTCTAATGACCTTACCCTCAGCATCCATCGTCACTGAAAACCCGCGCGCAAAGGTTGACTCAGGCCCCAATGTTCTGACGAGAGATTGCAGTCGTTGCAGACGCTCAGCTGAGGTATTCAGACCGTTTCTAGTGGCTCTCTCCAAAAGTGATCTAAGGTGGCCAAGCTGCTCAACTCTGCGCTCAATGACGCGTTTAGGATGGTGCGCAGCATATGAGACCGCTAGCTCTTTCAGCCTGGATGACAGCACATCAATCTCACCATCCGCAGCATCCTTAAGCTCCTGTCTGGTTCGGTCTAGGTTCTGGATCGGTTCGCGCAGAGCACGCTCGGCATCACGTGGCATCAGAGCACGTCGTGCCGAGCTCAGAATGGCGGCATCATGCTTGAGCCGATTCGCCATCGCGCGCTGCAGTGCATCGGCAGAGCGAGTTATATTGACACGCAGCTCGGCGGCATCAGGAACGACCAGCTCAGCGGCAGCACTCGGCGTCGGTGCCCGCACGTCAGCTGCAAAGTCAGAAATAGTAAAATCAATCTCGTGTCCTACCGCTGATACCACAGGTATCGGGCAGGCATGAATAGCCCGCGCAACGACCTCCTCATTAAAATTCCACAAATCCTCGAGTGAGCCTCCCCCCCGGCCAGTGATGATGACATCGACACGGGGCAGATCATGATTTTCTGGCTTGCCTAGCTGCTCGATCGCCCGAGCAATAGCTATCTCCGCCCCTTTACCTTGAACGCTAACCGGGTAAAGTATCGGCTGCACCCATGGCGCACGTCGTTTTAAAATATTAAGCATGTCCTGCAGTGCCGCACCTGTTGGGGAGGTAATCAGCCCCACTGTTTTGGGAAACTTCGGCAATGGCTTTTTTACTGCTGGGTCAAACAAGCCCTCCGCATCGAGCTTGCGCTTGAGTGCCTCGAATTTCGCCTGCAAGTCGCCCAGCCCAGCGTCTTCGACTTGTTTAACGATCAGCTGCACCTGTCCACGTGCCTCGTAGACGGAAACCTCGCCATACAAACGAGCCTGCATACCATCTTCAGGCTGTGCCTTCGCCTTGGCTGCAGAACCGCGGAAAAGCACACACGAGATCTGTGAACCATCATCTTTCAGGCTGAAATAACAATGCCCACTGGCCTGCCTGCGCAAATTACTAATCTCCCCCTCCACCCACACCTCTCCAATCTCGATTTCGAGCAGATTTTTCATCCGTCGAACTAAGCGGGTTACGGTGAGAGCTTCAGACACGGCAATATGTTCTACGCGCGGGAAGATTCTGGCAATATGAATCTCTTGATTCTTGACTCTTAGCCTTCTGATCCTAGTCTCCCTCCGCCATGGCAGAACGCACTCACACCGATCCAGAACGTATGGAGAAAATTGTATCCTTTTGTAAAAGCAAGGGTTTCATTTATCAATCCGGAGAGCTTTACGGTGG
>JAACFN010000079.1 GCA_009937455.1 Verrucomicrobiaceae bacterium
TAGGGCATGCCGGGTTCGATATGTGTCCAGCCAAAGTCGGTGATAGAGAAGCCAATCACCTGGTCATACTGACTAGGCGGCAGATATTGAAAAAAGCCTTCGGGTTGCTCGGCTTGCATGGCTTCGGGCATTAATCTGAGGATTTACGGTTTGATCAGAATGTGCAAAAAAAAGATCATTATGTACATTGATCTCTCCGGTGTCGTTTGTCTGCTTCTGTGTTTTACTTGAGAGGATTATCAGGTGAGTCTGAAAGAAGAAAGATTGTAAAAGCCCGTGCTTGATAGACTTACCTATGGTAAATCCTCGCCTCTTTGTCGAATCAAATTTTGAGCTTTATGTGGGCGCTGGCTTTTTGAGAGCGCAAATGCAAAGGCTGAGCAGCTCTTATTGTCTCTGATCATTATGTGCATTTAAGGCTGAAATCACCTGTGCAATCTAAGCTCCGATATTTTAGGGTTTGGTGTTCCCGTGTCGGCTTTGGCCGCTATCTGGACCTTTGGCCGCTGTTTGGATTGCAGCCTGCCTTCGGGGCTCTTCATGCCAATAAACACGGAAATAAAAGAAAGGTAATTTGCGTATGATAGTCACAACTCTGGCCTTGCTGCCAGACAACTGACAAATACAGTGAAGTAATTAGCACCCATGAATGTACCTAAAGCCCCAATCATCATCTCACAAATTTTCCTTATTAACGCACTGATTGCCTTGCTCTCACTCGCTGCTACGCCATTTGCTATCGCTGATGCCGCAAGTAATCTGCCTACGCCACCAGAGGTTTGGAAAAATTACGACCCGGATGCTGGGGACTACAAGGAGGAGATCATTCGTGAGGAGACCAAGGATGGTGTCTATTATAAGGACGCCTACATCTCTGCCTACATCAACGGTGAAGAGGTGCGTGTTTTCTGTAAATACGCGGTTAAAGCGGGGGCGAAAAAAGCACCTGGCCTGATGAATGTGCATGGCTGGATGAGTGGGCCCGCTATCGATATGAAGTATGTCAACGATGGCTGGGCGGTGATCTCGCATGACTATTCAGGAATCACTAAGCGCCCTCACCACACCAAGTATCCAGAGGCCATGGGGCACGGGCACATGGAGGCCAAGAAGATGGGCTATCGTCTTATTTACGATCGCATGCCGGACGGTAGCCAGCTGACGGATCCGACAGCGACCTCGCATTACCTTTGGAATGCGGTTCAGCGCCGAGCACTCAGCTACCTGCTCGCCCAGAAGGAAGTCGATGCCGAGCGCATCGGAGCCAAAGGCTATTCCTATGGTGGCACGATCATGTGGAATCTGGGCATGGACCCAAGAGTCAAAGCTATTGTTGCTTACTTCGGCATTGGTTGGATCACCTATTACCGCGATCGTGCGGTATGGATGTATAACAATCCCTACCAAGCACCGGAGCAATCATCGGGTCAGAAACTGTTTTTGTCCGCCGTTGCCCCGCAGGCACACGCACCACACATTACTGCGGCTAGTTTGTGGCTCAATGGCTCCAATGACCACCACGGTGGGCATGAGCGTGCCGGCCAGACCTTTGAGCTCTTTAAGTCGAGTGTGCCGTGGGATTTTGCCGTCCAAGCACGTGGGCATCACAACACCGAGAAGCTGGGGGACAACTGCAAGCTGTGGCTGGAGAAGCATGTGCTTGGTAAAGACCACTTCTGGCCAGCGCGCCCTCAGTCAAAAATAGTTCTCGGCTCAGATGGCGTGCCCGAGCTGCACCTAACACCTACTCATGCTGATCAAATCAAAGAGCTTCAAATTTATCAATGCCTCGGAGAAGCTAACAACATCGCACGCTACTGGCGTGATGTAAAATCCGTGCGCAATGGGGATACCTGGATCGCTAAATTGCCAGTCATGAATGTCGATGATTATGTCTTCTCCTACGCGAACATTCGCTATCAGAATGATTGTGTCGTCTCATCGGACTTTGAGGCCGTGATCCCCTCCAAGCTGGGTGATGCCATCGCCACAGATGCTAAAACCAATGAACTTCCTGGTGGAGCTGACAAGTGGAAACATAGTGCCCCTGCTGAGGGTGTCGGTGGCATCAGTGGTTTTCGCCCGATCGATAATCGCCGAGGTACGAGCAGCAGCCAATTCAGCGACCCCAAGTATAAGGCCCCCCGTGGTGCTAGCCTGAGCTTCAAGTTCTACTGCACCCAGCCTCAAAAGCTCACCATGAGCGCGAACAAGGGTTACTCAACAGAGCTCGATATCACGGCTTCCAATGAGTGGCAAAACATGACCATTCCGGCGAACGAGATAAGGAATAACGGCGTGTCACTCAGCGACTGGTCAGTTGTTGGCACCATCGGCATTAAACCCAAGTCCGGTGCAGACATCACCAAGGTCGTTTTTGCCGAATTCAAGTGGGTGATTCCCGAGCTCAAACCTGATGCCCAAGGGCGCTACTATTTGACCCCGGCGATGGCTGGCGAAGTTGATAGCTTTTGGCAGGTGATGCAGGATAAGTCCGTTGAGGGGAAAGAGAAAATCCGTGTTGGTGGCAGGACCTACGATCGCGGCCTAGGTGTCCACGCACCCTCGAAAATGGTCTTCCCACTGGAGGGCAAATACAAGACCCTCCATATCGTCCCCGGCACGGAGAGAGGTGGGCTTGTTGAGATGAAAATCCTCGTGGATGATAAGGAGGTGTTCACCACCGGAAAAATCCCAAGTTCCTCTTACCAAACAAAAGCTCTTGATATTCCATTAACAAACGCCAAAAAATTTACCCTGATCGTCACCGATGGTGGCAATGGTGGGGGAGGCGATCACGCCAGCTGGGCGGATGCTTATTTGACAAAGTAACACACAAAAATGAACATGATGATAAGATTGAAAAACTTGCCCGTCTGCTTACCTGTTATTACGGGCATCGCGCTTGCGTTGAGCACTTCTATTGCCGCCACGGCTGCACCTGACTCAAAAGCCAAGCCCAACCAGCCCAACATCGTCATCTACATGATCGACGACCTCGGCTGGAACCAGATCAGTGCGGCCAAGGCAACGATGGGCACGCACACTGCCGAGTTCCAGACACCACACCTCGAGAAACTTGCCAAGAACGGTCTCAGCTTCACCCACGCTTACATGCAGCCGAACTGTGCGCCCTCCAGGGCGGCGGTGCTCTCTGGCCAGTACCCGGCACGGGTCAACAACGGGGTCTATGTCGTGGGTAACCTAAACCGAAATAAGGCACCGGGTATTTCCAAGCAAGAGGCAAAATTCAAAGGTCCAGAGCAGAGTCAGGATGTTGCGGCTGCGGGGGTCACCATTGCTGAGGCGATGAAGAAAAATGGCTACGCCACCGCTCACATTGGCAAGTACCACGCCGGCGGGCATGAAGGCGGTGACGCCACCCTGCCGGAGAACCAGGGGTTTGACATCAACATCGGCGGCTACAAGCAGGGCCACCAGCCGGTGTGCTTTGCGGTGGAGAAAAAGAGCAAGTGGAGCTTTCCCGGCCTCGCCCGCGGTGACCTCGATCGTTTTGCTAAACCCTACACCGAGGCATACACTAACAAAAACGGCATTCCTACCAGCCAAGTGGGTAAAGCCAAACACGTCTGTGATGCCCTCGCCGATGCCATGGAGGAAACCGTGGGCAAGCTCCATGCCAAAGGCAAACCATTCTACTTGCAGCTGCACGCCTACGCCGTGCACGGCCCAGTGATCTCCCGCCCTGATCTGAAAGAAGAGGCGAAAAAACGCTCGCCTAACAAAAAGAAAAACAAGGCCGAGCTCGCTGGCTTCATCACTGGCATGGATCAGACTCTCGGGCGTTTGGTTAAGACGCTCGACGACCCCAATGGCGATGGTGACACCAGCGACAGCCTGAGCAAAAACACCATCATCATCTTTACCTCGGACAACGGCGGCACCCACTTCGATAACAACCCGCTGAGCGGTGTCAAAGGCATGTTCACCGAGGGCGGCATTCGCGTGCCCTTCATCGCCTCCTGGCCCGGGGTGATCCCCGCTAACACCGTTACAGACCGCATGGTGCACGGTATTGATCTCTACCCCACCTGCTTGGAGCTGGCGGGCAACAAATGGCAGCCATCGAAAGACATTCATCCGCTCGATGGTGAGTCCTTTGCCAAGGTACTTCGTAAGCCGGATCTGAAGGGTAAACGCAGCCCCATTTTCTACCTCTTCCCTGGCTACATGGACGTGCGCGCTCAGCCCTGCGTGGTGGTTGTTGATGAGGTTGAGGGTAAGCGCTACAAGCTACTCTACTTTTACGAAGCCGATGCTTGGAAGCTTTACAATATCAGCGATGATATCGGGGAAGAAAACAACCTGATCGGCAGCAAACCAAAACTGGCCTCCCAATTATCCAAAAAGATCAACGCCTGGCTCAGCCAGAAGCACTCCACCTGGAAGCCGAAGTATCCGATCATTAAAAAAAGCGGCGAGTCCGCTGGCCCGCCGCCTGTATTGTAATTGATATTTGCATGACCAAAGACACACAGGAATTCATCGATCAGCTGCGCGCAGGACAACTGCAGCAGTTGTTTGACTATCTGCCAGGCATTTATTTCGTGGTGAAAAACCGCCATGGTCGGGTGGTGATGGCCAACGAGCTGGCGGTTCGTCTTTGTGGTTTTGAGCACGAGGATGAGATGGTCGGCAAGCTGGATCACGATATTTTCTCAGCAGATCGGGCCGATGCCTATGTAGAAGATGATCGGCGCGTTTTTGAAACTGGGGAAAGCGTTTTGGACCGCGTTGAATTAGCCCCTGACCCGAACAATTCGATCAACTGGTTTGTCACCACAAAGATCCCGCTCTACTCACACGGTGGGCAAGTGATTGGCCTGGCCTGCATTGCGCGTAGCATGGACGATGCCTCTGAAAAGCTGCGCCCCTACATGGAGATGAACGAGGTGCTTGAACACGTTCGTGCGCACTATGCCGAGCCCATCAAAATCGAGGACCTGGCAGCCGTGGCGCACCTCTCGCCGAGCCAGTTCGAGCGGCGCTTCAAGAAGGTGTTCCAGATTTCACCGAGCCAGCACATCCTCAACGTGCGCATACGTGCGGTTTGCAACCTGCTCTCCGGCACCAACGACACCATCGCGTCCATTGCTATTGATTGCGGTTTTTATGACCACAGCCACCTCAGCCGCAGCTTTCATAAAGCGGTAGGCATCTCGCCAAGCGAATTCCGCAGCCAAGGTCTTAAGAATCCGTAGTGATTTCATTCATTGGTTGCCATGGGTGAAATCCAGCCCCATCTAAAAGGATGGTAGACCGTCGGGCTGGATATGCTACCATCACCTAGAGAGATCACCTAAAGAGATCACCTAAAGAGTTTGAAAAAAGAGGTTTTTCTGACAATTTCACAGTCAAGCCAGCGTAACAGAATAGCGATGCGAATTTCAGGATCATACAGGGCTTATTGCCTTACACTTGCAGCCACGGCAGGTATAGCCGGCACCGGCTTTATCGGTGGCAGCCGAGCTGCTG
Organism: Verrucomicrobiaceae bacterium; assembly: GCA_009937455.1. Taxonomy (GTDB): domain Bacteria; phylum Verrucomicrobiota; class Verrucomicrobiia; order Verrucomicrobiales; family Akkermansiaceae; genus Oceaniferula. The sequence continues at coordinate 5,497 of JAACFN010000079.1, forward strand.
AGCAGGAGCCGCTGAACTTCAGCCGCGACATCCGCCCGATCCTCTCGGCGAAGTGCTTTGCCTGTCATGGGCCCGATTCTCAGGACCGTGATGCAGACTACCGCATGGACACCAAGGAAGGTGCCTTTGCCGATCTTGGTGGGTATTTTGCCATTATCCCGGGGGATCCTGAAAATAGCGAGATCATCAAGCGCGTCATCAGCGATGATGAGGACAAGCTGATGCCGCCGCCCAAACACAAAAAACCAATCACACCGGAGGAAATTGCCCTGCTCAAAAGATGGATTGCGGAGGGAGCCCCCTACACCGGGCACTGGGCCTATGAGCCAGTTAAACGACCTGAGATCCCCAAGGAGATTGCTCTCTCCGGCAGTGACAATCCCATTGATCAATTCATCGGGACACGGCTGCAGAAAAAAGGCATGGGCTTTTCGCCACCCGCATCTCCGGAGACCTTGGTGCGTCGCCTCCATCTTGATCTCACCGGTACTCCCCCCAGCTTGGAGGAAGTTGATGCCTTTGTGGCCGACCCTGAGACGAGTTACAACGCTACCATCGACAGGTTATTGGGTAGTGACGCCTTTGCTGAGCGTCTGACCCTAGACTGGCTGGACGTGGCACGCTACGCCGACACCAATGGCTACTCGGTGGATGACCACCGTGAGATGTGGGCATGGCGGGACTGGGTGATTCAGGCGTTCAAAAACAACATGCCTTATGACCAGTTCATCCGTGAGCAGGTAGCAGGGGATCTGATGCCGGAGGCTAGCGTGCAGCAGAAGGTGGCCACTGGTTTCCTGCGCAACAGCATGAACACCCACGAGGGCGGCATCATCGCAGAGGAGTATCGGGTTTCTGCCATCGCGGACAAGATCGACACCGTCAGCAGCGCGTTTCTAGGACTCACTGTGAAGTGCGCCCAGTGTCACGATCACAAATACGATCCGATCTCACAAAAAGACTACTACCGCTTCTTTGCCTTCTTTAACCACTCTAGCGAACCCGGTCTAGGGGCGGGTGGTGGTGGCAACACTGACCCAGTCATTGAGGTGGAGCCCTTCCTGCAGGACAAGAATGCCTTCAAGGCCGATTGTCAGCAACGCATCGATATGCTCGAGCAGCACCGGCTCTTCCCTGAGATTTACCTCGGTAAGGCCCGCAAGCAGTGGGAGGGTTCCATCCTTGCAAAACCCGAGACCCTCAAGGGCGTCGGCTCCGACTTCCCAGTGCAGACTGCAGCCCAGCTTAACGAGCAGTTCGCCAAAAATCCCAAGCTCAAGGGGCAAAACCCGAGGCAGAACCCATCCTGGATTTGGGTTAACAAGGAAGGCAAGGGCCATACCTTTACTCATTTCCGCAAGAGCTTCAAGCTCGCCAAAGTACCCAAGTCGGTTCAGCTCTTCATCAGCTGTGATAACGAAGCCGCAGTCTGGATCAACGGTCACGCGGTGCAGGGTAATAAGGACTGGCGTGAGCCCACCGTGATCAATATCACTGGTCGGCTCAAGAAAGGGAACAATCTCATCGCCATCAAGGGAACGGACTGGGAGTTTGGAGCTGGGCTTGCGGCCCTGTTTGCTTACATGCATTCCTCGGACGGCAATCACATCGTCACGGACGGCAGCTGGCAGGCCTCGGCCAAGGCATCCGGGAATTGGCAGAAGAAAGCCACGGTGGCCGGCTTCACCCCGGCGGCAGTCGTGCAGCCCCTAGGCTCCGGGCCATGGGGAGACGTGTTGGACAGATACCAGCGGCTCAGGCC
>JAACFN010000080.1 GCA_009937455.1 Verrucomicrobiaceae bacterium
ACGACGCAGCAGGGGTTTTACCTTGTTGGAGATTGTCATTGCGCTTGGGCTAATGGGGATGTTGGTAGGCATGATCTTTCGTGTAGCCAGGACGTCGGTGCAATTGAGTCAAATGGTGGTGGAAACGCAAACGGTCACGATGGAAAAAAACGCGTTCTTCAATCTGCTTCAACATCATTTTGAAAACATGCCTGGAAACGCAATCATTAGATTGGCGAGTAAAGACTCTCGGAATGGAGATGTTACTCGCTCTCTATTTACGCTGACCTTTCAAAATGTGCCGATGTCCTTTGACTGGGGTGATACGCCAATAACTGCGGAGGCCGTTGAATTGGCTACCGTGGAACAACGTGATGGCTTTGTTGATGTGATTTTAAAATTTTATGATGAGAAAATCCTCGCGGATTCAGATGCAAGGGCTAACGACAATCTAGAGCCGTTCGCTGAAATAACCTTGGTTGAGGATTTATGGATGTGTGATTGTGAGGTGGTGGATGCCAACTCCATGGAGCAGTTTACAGAATGGGATAATGACGGCAAATTGCCGCTACAGGTGAAGTTTTATTGCCGATTTGAGCCGAGCTCGGATATTGTGCTGCAGACGTTTTGGGTAGTTCCCAGGCTGAACCCTGAAGTTTTTGTTCGTCAGGTGATGCAGCAAAATGTGGGGCAAAATGGGATTGATCTTAATAATACAAAAAATCCTGAGTTGCCGCCAACTGGTGGAATAATAAAACCGAGATCGACGGGAGAAAATCAGTGATCACGACATGAGGACTCGATATAGACATAGGGCTTTTCTCTGTGCTCCCAGTGAGGGGCGCAGTGGCCATCGATGTGTCGTAAACAAGGGCAGTGCGCTGGTGGCTGTGTTTTGGATTATGGCGGTACTTTCTTTGGCAGTCTTTGCAGCGGTGAGGGTGGTTTATTATGATGCGGATGCGTCAACCTCACAGATTCATGGTTTTGATGCTTTGCTTGCTGCTGAGCGGGGGGTTTCAGTGGCAGTGAACCCAGCGACCAAGCGCACCGAGCCACTATTGAATTGGAGTGACGCTGCAAAGGGTATTTCCTATCGTGCCCGCATTGAATCAGAGGCGTCTAAATTCAACATTAACGTCATTTTAATGCGCAAAGACAAGCCGCTACTAACATCTATCTTTACCGATTGGGGCATGGAGCTACTTGATGCGCAAATGCTCATCGACAATCTGATCGATTGGGTCGATTCTGGTGATTTAAGCGAGTTGAATGGTGCTGAGATTGACTGGTATGACAGTCAAGGTCGTCCGAACCATCCCTTTAACCGACCTTTTTATAGCCTCAATGAAATGCGTTTAGTCAAGGATATGGATTTGCTTGAGGAGGTGAATCCGCGCTGGGAAGACTGGTTTACGATATGGAGTAATGGTAAACTCGACATCCATGAGGCAAAGGCCGAATTGATAGCAGCAGCCGCCGAGGTTTCCATCGATGACGCTAGCAATATCGTTGAATATGTCTTGGGGCCTGATCTGGAAAAGGATACTGAAGACGATCAGCGTTTTCAGAATTTGACTGAGGCGCTTAGTTTGATAGGAGTCTCTGTGTTGCAGCAGCAAATAGTTACTCCAAGATTGACAGTGAAAGACACCACGACGCGCATCATCAGTGATGGTAGGGCTGGCTCAGTGAAGCGAAGGCTTACGCTTATTGTCAAAAGTCGAGTAGGTCAGCCTGTCATACTAGACCGGAAGGAAGAGATTTTGCCTTAATATAACAACAACTCGTTTAAGTAAATAAGTCACGACATCACATGAGTAATAAAAAAAACAGGCATTTATTAATTCCAGGTTCTGATGGCTGGGAGATATGGGCAGGGAATGCTGAAGGTTCATTTCAGAGGTCTCTCGAAAATGGACCGCTATTGGCTTCGGAGATCGAGAGCGTGCCTTCTACTGGTCTTATAATGGGCTTTCCTGTGCGCCAAGCACTGGCTGTTCCATTTAAGGTGCAGACAGATGACGAGGCAATGTTTGACGATCTGGCAACGATGCATTTAGAAAAGTCTGGTATCCGACCTGAGGAAGATGCCGGTAGATTGACTGATTGTTTTTTAGCGGGTCAACAGGATGGTCAGACGATCTTGCTTGCTGTTGTTTTATCTGCCCCAGAGGTCAGCAACTTACCGCTTCGAGCTCCGAGTGCTTTTGATATCTCAGCACGCTTATTCCCTATGGCTGACAATGCAATTACCCTGTGGCGAGAGCTAGGGCGCTGGGTATTTGCAATCAGTAGTCATGGTCAGCTTACTTATTTTCAGGCCTTGTCTGGTGATCGGCTGAGTGGAGATACGATTCGCGATGTGTTTCTAGCGCTCACGCAGTTGGGCTTGCAGGGGGTAAATCTTGAATTGCACCAGGCCGTGGTCTGGAGATCGGGGTCTAAATCCGATCCGACGAATGAGGAAATAAAGGCATTCGGTGATCAGCTTGGTGCTCAGGTTTCTGTAGAGCCTAAACCGAATCCTGTGGTGCCAGAGTCTCTCAGCAGAATTATTCCTGCTGACGCACGCAGTGAGAAACGCTCCCATGAAAAAAGGCAAAAGCGAAACATGCTTATCGCGGCTATCCTAATTCTTTACGTGGGGCTTGCTAGCTATTTTGGTTATCAATATGTAGAGCTGAATACTGCACTCAATAAACAGGATTACAGGATTAAGGAGGTGAGAGTCAAACATGGAGAAATCGCGCTTTTCAATGCCGACTGGCAACAATTGGCTCCAGTGGTAGATAGTCAGCGCTGGCCTTTGCAATTATTGTATCGAACGGCAACGATCATTCCTCCATCACAAGATTTGCGCTTTAAGGTTTTCGAGGCTAGTCGTGAGCGTATTGTCATCCGTGGTGAATCAGCAGACCTAAAGATCACGAGTAGCTATGCTGAAAAAATCCGAAGGGCGCTGAAGGATTATGACTGGTCACTTCCTCCCGCTGAAGACGACCGTAAAACAAATCGCTGGATGTTTTCTTATGAAGGTAATCTGAAAGGGGATATGTAAATATGAATTCACGTGAAAAAACTTTGATATTTGTTCTCTTTGGTGTGGCGTTTCTGATCATCAACATTTTTTTATTCACCTCCTACCAGACGGTGATGCAAAAAAAACGCAGCCAGCTTGATATTGGTGCTGAAAAGCTGAAGCTCATGGAGTCAGATTTGGCGACATGGGAGTCGAAGGCCGATGATGTCGAGTGGCTCATGAACAATCAGCCGGTAGAGGGTGTGCATGGTAATATCGGTGCAGCCCTAGCGGCATATACGGAAGAGGCGGCCAATAAGCACGGGGTGAGCTTATCGAAGCGTCCCAGTCCACAACGAGCTGAGGCAGAGGAAGCAGGAGCATACCGTAGCGCTCGAGCGAAGGTCGTCGCTAATGCAATGGATGATCAACTCTACAAGTGGCTTGTTGAGTTGCAGGATCCTGCGCTGAGTAGGGCGATTACATTTCTACGAATCAGTCCGCAACGTGATGACCCAACTCGGGTTGATTGTGAGCTTGAAGTTACGCAGTGGTTTCGCCCAGAAATTGAGGAAGAGCTTGTCGAGGTTGAGTGAGCGCATGGCTTGTGTTTTTTTAAAAAAATATATTTAGATTAAACAAACAATTTGCTGCCAATCCGGCGTTATCTCGTCTATACAGCAATCAGTTATTTTATGCGTAACACATCATCAATCTTATATCGTATGGCGGTCCTTGTGGGCTTTCTTGTGATCGATGTGACATTCGCTGCACCACCACGTAAGCCGAGTGCATCTCAGTTTGGCATTTTAGTGTCACGCTCGCCTTTCACTATAAGGGCCCAGTCAGGTCCCCAAGTGTTGTCACCTCTTGAAAAAGACTGGATGCTAGGAAGTATTCGCCCAAATACTGACGGAAAGGGATGGTCCGTGACCTTGATTAATAAAAAGGACCGCAAACAAAGGGTTCGTTTTTTGCCAGGTTTTTCGGCAGATGGTTTTCAGTTACTTGAGGTGAACCAGGATATATCTAATCCTAGGGCATCTAAAGTTCAGGTTCGCCAAGGGTCACAAACAGCATGGATTTCTTATGATGAGAATCTTATCAAGGTTCGCTCAAAAACAGCTCAACGTCCGACATCAGGCAGGGTAGCCAAGCCTTTGTCCAAAGGAACAGGTGTCACTAGACCTACTACAGTGAAACGGGCCGTTACTCCAGTAGCCACAAGTCAAGGAGGTGTTGTTCGTCCGGTTCGCACGAGGTATACGCCTAAAACGCCACAGCGTTAACTTCCTATTTCCAAACGAATGCCATTCATGAAAATCATCCTGTCCATTACTACTTGTATTGTCCTTATGGTAACTGTGCATGCACAAGTTGCGGATAAAGATGCGGTGCAGGCAGATCAGGCAAAAGTGGTAAATCCCGTGCCTCCGAAACTGCCAGCGCAGGGTGTAGCGCCTAAGCCGGCTGCAGCTCGGGAAATCACACCGAAATTTACACCCACAGATACGCCCAAAATGGTGGCAAACAGCGGGGCTAACGCGATTGCGGCCAAAAGCGGGGAAATTATTGATGGCAGTAACTGGGATGATCAAGATGTGGCTGATGAGTATAGCAAATACACAGGTCAGCGTGTGCTTCTGAGCTCTGCAACCCAAGACCTAGAAATCAGATTTTTTCAGAGAGGGCCTCTTACTAACCGACAGGCCGCTAGTCTTCTGGTTAAAGTTTTGGACATGGAGGGATACGTGTTTGTGCCGAGTGGCGCGAATGAGGTGAAGTTGTTGCCAAAAGCACAAGGCAGTGGGGCTAATGGACCCGCAGAACTTGAAGGCATCATTGATGATGTTGCCAATATTCCTAAGGGGGATGATTATATCTCCTATTTTATGAAGTTGAATTTCATCAAGCCTGAGGAGGCAGTGAGAACATTCACTCAGAGTATCCACGGGCTCGGGCCAGGTGCGAAAATAGCACCAGTGCCCAATGCTTCCGCAGTTTTGATTACTGGTAAAGCCGCCTTTGTACGCAAACTCATCAACCAGCAAAAGTATATCGATGTGCCTACAGGTAATGTAGCTACTACATGGGTTTCACTCAAGTATGCTGACTCTGAGGAACTGGCAACCACGCTCAATGAGATCATGAATACCCAACAACAAAGGGATACCACTGCGGGGGTGACTAAGGTTGGTAATGTTAGTGGAAATGCTAAGCCCAAGGTTCCTGGCGCGGCGGCTCCTTTGCCTGGTGTGCAGGCATCGGCAGCAGGAGAAGACATACCGGTGCAAATTGTCGCCGATCCGCGGTTGAATAAGATTTTTATTATGGGTAGACCCGTAGATATTGTTTTTGTCGAAGGGCTGGTGCGTGCGTTTGATGCCCCGCCGAATCGCAATTCTTTCTTTAAGCGCAAGCTCCGGTTCATCATCGCTAGTGATTTTCTGCAGGTTGCCGCAGATGCACTTGAGGCACACAATGGTACGACTTCTGACTCCGCTAGACGGCAGAACAGTGCGGGCTCCGGTCAACAGCGTAATCAGTCCTCGAGGCCATCAAACAGCGGGGATCGCGGGAATTCGCGCAGTGGTAATATCGAATCCGTTGAAGAATTCAATGTCAGTGATGTTCCTGAGTCAATCGTCGTTGGTAAAACCTTCATCGTTGCCGACAACTTGGCAAATAGCATTCTCGTTCAAGGGCCACCCGAGAGTGTGCGCATTATCTCCGAATTAGTTGATAAGCTCGATGGACGTCCACAGCAGGTGATGATCTCGACCGTGTTTGGTGAAGCCTCGCTGGGCAATGGCACAGATATTGGTGTTAGTCTTGGAGCTATCGCGAGAGGTGGAGATCGTGACGCTGCCGGATCTACCGGAGGGGGAGGGCTTTTACCTACTTTTGCTGATTTGCTTACCAATGCAGGGTTGAATACTGCAGTTGCTGATGATTTTGCCAGAGGTTTGAACGTTTACGGAAGAATCAACGATTTTACCGGTGTGATTCGTGCACTCGAATCCAGCTCTGATTTTAAAGTGCTATCGAGGCCTACTGTTTACACCGCAAACAATCGTAAAGCGGTTATCTCCTCAGGAAGCAGCATTGCCGTGCCGACCAATCAGTTTAATAGTGGGACAACAGGTCAAAGTACGAATATTGAATACAGAGATGTGTTACTGCGTTTTGAAGTGGTGCCTCTGATCAATTCTGATGATGAGGTGACATTACGCATCTCCCTGATCAATGACACGGTCGGTGAGGATCAAACCATTGGGGATCTGACTGTGCCTACCATTGGCACAGAAACCATCACAACAACAGTCACTGTGAAGAATAACACCACGGTAGTTATTGGTGGCTTAGTTACAGAGGTAGAGCGCAACTCAAAAAGCGGTGTGCCTGTGTTGAGTAGAATCCCAGGAATTGGAAGGCTCTTTGGTAGAACGAGGAAGAGTGTCGAACGTCGCGAGCTTTTGGTCTTTATTCAGCCCAAAATTGTTGGCGGAACAAACAGCCAATACGATGTTCAAGAAGATATGGAACGGCGGTATGAAGTTGCGCCTGCAGCTCGTAGTTTTGCCGATGGGCTTCTGCCTGAAAAGCCGGTCTCTAGGGAGGTCGCACCAGAGCCGAAAACACCCAAAAAATCGATACCCTCAGCTTCTAAGCGTCCGGATTTAAACTATCCGACAAGAAGATAAACTTGCTCAATATCGTCACCTAAATGGCTTTGTCGAGTGGCTGCAGCCATAAAATAATTTCAGTGGGCTTATCAGAGTTATCGATCCTTTCAACAGAGCATGAACCGTGTAGTTGTCATTAATGTTGTTGGTCTGACTCGAGGCTTGATTGGTGATCAAACACCAAATATCAAGGCATTCGCTGAGGCTGGTCAACTTAGCTCTTTTACTCCAGAGTTTCCAGCAGTCACATGCTCTGCTCAGTCATCTTATTTGACGGGCCAGCGAGTTGAAGCTCACGGTATTGTGGGTAATGGTTGGTATGATCGAGAGTCTGCCGAAGTTAGATTTTGGAAGCAGAGTAATCATTTGGTTCATGGGGAAAAAATCTGGGATCAGCTCAAGCAGTGCAATCCAGATGCTGAATGTGCCAATATGTTCTGGTGGTATAATATGTATTCGCAGGCCGATTGGACGGTAACGCCACGTCCGATGTATCCAGCAGATGGCAGGAAGGTATTCGATATCCACACCCAGCCGATGAATTTACGGGAACGCCTTAAGGAGGATCTG
>JAACFN010000081.1 GCA_009937455.1 Verrucomicrobiaceae bacterium
AGTCGTAATTTCAGCGATGGCGCGGTGACCCACCTAAGCCCTTATATTTCGCGTGGGGTGATATCGACTAAACAGGTTTTTGATCACCTGCTCTCATTAGACCTCCCCTGGCAACGCATTGAAAAACTCGTTCAAGAATTAGCCTGGAGAGACTACTGGCAAAACATCTGGATCGCCAAGGGAGATAGGATCAATGAGGACCTCAAGCATGCCCAAGATCCTGTATCCAACCACGGGATAAGTGACGCCATCGTAGATCACAGCACGGGCATTAACGCCATCGATGATGCCATCGGAGACCTCTACAAGACGGGCTACATGCATAACCACATGCGCATGTATGTCGCCTCGGTGGCATGCAATATCGCGCAATCCCACTGGCTTACCCCCGCCCGGTGGATGTACTACCACCTGCTTGATGGGGACTGGGCGAGCAATGCTCTGAGCTGGCAATGGGTGGCAGGCAGCAATGCCAACAAGAAGTACTACGCCAACCAGGACAACATTAATAAATACTTTAACAGTAGCCAAAAGCAGACTTTTCTCGATGTCGACTATGCTCAAACTTTGATCCCCTCTCTGATCTGACTGACACGCCAAACACCCGACTTGAGAGAGACAAAAAAACGCTGGTTTATAATTACTACAACCTCGATCCGGATTGGTATGCTGACGAAGAAGTTCAGAGAGTGCTCTTACTCGAGCCCTCGTTTTTCAAAACCTATCCCGTTAGTCCAAAATGCATCGAGTTCGTTACGCAATTAGCCAACAACATTGCTGGCATTCAAATAATGGTGGCTGAGTTTGATGCTCTGACAGAAAAAGTCGACCCCGCACAGATCATCTACAAGGAGCACCCGACCAACCGACACTATCTCGGCACGGAAGAATCCCGATCATGGATGTTTGATTTAAGTGGAGACTACCCCTCGTTTTTTGCCTTTTGGAAGAAGTGTAAAAAGCTCATGCCAGCCTAGCCATCATGAAACACCGTAAGAAGTCTGACCTACCGAGTAAAGTCTGCCCCGTCTGCGGCCTACCATTTACATGGCGCAAAAAATGGGAGCGCAACTGGGACAGTGTCACCTACTGTAGCGAACGTTGCAGACGCAGCAAAACCACTAACAAAGCGGAGCCAAAGTAAGTTATTTTAGAGCCTATCGCAGACCGTCATCAGGATCAACAAATCCACGAAACTGCCGAACGCGACGATAAGAGGCAGGCGGCAGCCCAAAGCGACGCTTAAACGTGCGGGAGAAATGAAATGGGCACTGGTAGCCGCAACGCTCCGCGACGTCCTCGACTGTTCGGTCTGGATAGGCCAGCATGCGTGCCGCCCTCTGCAAGCGGGCTTCAATCAGCCAGGTTTTCGGCCCCATGCCGGTGTGTGATTTAAACAAACGACTGAAGTAATCCACATTCAGCCCACAACTACCGGCCCAGTCTGCTACCGAGACCTGCTCACCGAGGCGCTGCCTGATCCACTCCTGAGCCGTATGCACGTGGTGAGTCGTCTTTGGGTTCCCTCCGGCGGCCCCAGGATCAGGGCAAAGGTCTTCTTGCAGATTGGCCAACCAACCAAGAACAGCACTAGTAACATGCAAGTTCCGCCAGCGGCTATCGCCTTTCAGCGCCTCGAGCACAGCATCAAAGCTTTGTTCATAAGCTTGGCTATTCTTCAGCTTGTAATGGCGCTGATAGCCGTGCTGTAGCAGCACGTTGGCGGCATCATCCCGACTCAGCGACAGGCATGCTGATAAGTGTGACTGTGGTTGGACCGGTTGCTGGTTGCTTGCTGAAAAGATATCCCCTCCACGCCACACCACCATCTCACCTGGCTTCATCGGCACGGCAACCCCGTTAATCTCGGCCGTCACCGCACCCTCTTTGAGATAAAAAAAGCAAATAAGATCCGAGCCAAGACGTGATGGTTCAACCGCCCATTCTGGATCTTCACCCCAACACCCGAACCATTTCACCTGAAGCCCAAGCGAGGTCTCGAAATTTGGTTCCCAATCGTGATGATATGGTAGATCTGTCATCATCCATTAAGCATACGTCAGCATGGCTCCCATCTTTTCACCACCAAACAGACGGACTTTTTGTTGATCCTTCCCTCTGCGATGTCCTTACGGCAAGCTCAGGAAGAGAAGCAACAAACTATGAGTCCAGCTCAAGCGCTGCTTTTTGCGCCGCGGTTGTTGCCTCTTTCTTGTCAGGGCTATCTGCCGAGGTGAGGCGCATTCCGACGGGCTTGGAAACACCGAAGTCCTCCATCGTCACTCCATACATCACATCGGCACGCGCCATGGTGCGTTTGCTGTGAGTAACAATGATGAACTGGCTGTTGTCGATAAACTTGTCGAGCACGCGCAGGAAGCGGCCGATGTTGGCCTCGTCGAGCGGAGCGTCGAGCTCATCAAGCACACAGAACGGGCTCGGCTTGATCTGGTAGATGGAAAACAGCAGAGCAACAGCGGTCATCGAGCGCTCACCACCGGAGAGCAGGCTGATGGACTGCAGCTTTTTACCCGGAGGCTTGGCGATAATATCAATGCCACTCTCGAGCGGATCATCCTCATCCACTAGCACGAGATTGGCGATCGCCTTATCGCCAAAGAGCACCTTGAACATCTCTTTGAAATTATTGGCGACCTGAGTGAAGGTTTCCGTGAAGCGCTTCTTGGTTTCGACATTGATGCGCTCGATGACAGTAATGAGCTCGGTTCCTCTAGCTCTTCAAACTCCTGAATCGCATCCACATTAACTGGCCCCATGGAGTCCACCTTGCGCTTGAGATCGATAACGATTTTCTCAATGAGCTTCCAGTCAGGACCTACGTCACCTGGGATTTCCACCTCAGCCTGAGCATTGTCAGATGCTTCAGCAGATTCGCTTACCTCAACAGAACCTTGCGTATCATTGTCGCCCTCAACTTGTTCATTACGACGCATCTCTTGGCGTTCATACTGCTTAGCACGTTCCTGCATACAACGTAGTAGCGCATGTGAATCAGGGCGGAAATGCTCCAACTCGAGTTGGTGGCGTTCCATCACGCTTTCGTTGAGATTTTCTAGGCGTAAACCGATCTTGGTCGATGCGATTTCTTCACGTCCTTTTTGCTCAGTAATCTTGGCGCACTCATGGCGTAAATCCGCGAGCTCCTTCTCACTAAGCTCAATGGCTTGGTGCAGCCCACCACGGCTCGATGACTTCGAATCAAGTAACTGCTCAAGCTCACCGGCCTTAGCGCTATTGGATGTAATGGTCTCAGCCAACTCTGTATTTTCAGCCACCGCGGCATCCATACGCTCAGTGAAACTTGCAATCTCCTGATCGCGCCGGCCACTGATCTGACGTAATTCCGCCAAGCGAGCCTCCATCGGCGAGCGTTGGCGCTGAGCAGCTTCAAGTGCCTGGCGTTCTACTGCGAGACTAGTGCGGAATTCCTGAAGCTGAGCCACCGCCTCATTTTCACGCCGGCTCGCCTCCTCTACTTCGGAAACCATCTTCAACTGATCTTCTTCTAACTGCTCAAGACGTGCACGAGCGGTAGTCAGGTCTTGCTCAAGTTTTTCGCGGCCGGTAACGGCACTGAGCTCACGCTCTTTGATATCATTGATTTCCCAGACAACACCAGAAAGCTTGCTCTCGAGTGACTCAACCTCACGGCTCGCCAGGGTAAACTGCCCTTGCAGAGTAGACTCTTCAACACGTGCTTTTTGTAAGCGCTCACGTGCAAGCTCGGCGGCCTCACGATTTGCCGTGACCAGCTTCTCCAGCTTAGCCAACTGCTCACGAGCCTCCTCGTCGACCCCCTCTAACTCGGCCACCTGAACCTCGAGATCACGTACCTCATTCTGGCGATCAAGCACAGAGCTTTGATCTCCGGAACTTGCTCCACCGGTGATCAAACCCTCAGGGGTAAACACCTCACCGCGTAGGGTGACCAGCGTAATATCCTTAAGCTCATCACGCATACTCATCGCGGTAGAGAGATCACTCACAATAAGAACCTTTGAGAGCAGACTCTCTACGACCGCTGCCACTTTAGGGTCTGACTTAACACGATCCATTGCCCACGTCTCAGCACCGTCTGGCACCGTCATCATCTGACCTGCGGCACTTGCCGCTACAAAGTCCTCAGGGATGATTGCTGCCTCACCGAGCTTCTTCTCTGTCAGACGATCGATGATTGCCTGTGCGTAGTTGGAATCTGTTACTAACACCGCCTGTAAATGAGAACCAAGTGCCGCCTCAACCGCTGCTGTGTAATCCTTCTCCACCTCAATGAGGCCTGCGAGCACACCGCGCACGCCGTTGTTGAAGAACTCAGGTTCATCCAGTCCCTTAATGACCGATTGTGTGCCTTTTTCAAAACCCTCACCACTATCAACGAGCTGGCGTAGCACATCCATCCTAGATGACACATTGGCCAGCTCCTTGTGAGCCAATGACGCCTGCTCACGGGAAGCATCAAGATCACCACGGCTGCGCTGAAAGGCGCGGTCTGCCGCTGCCACCTCCTCCTCAAATGTCTCAAGCTTTGCGCTGCGGCTTTCCAAATCAGTCGTGATACCATCCAGCTCCATGACGGCCTGTTCATGCTCGCCCTCCAGACGCTCATTCTCCTCGGCCAGCTTACGGGAGCGTTCTTGGCTCGTCTCCATCTGAGTGAGCACACTCTCGATTTTTGCCTGACTGGCAGCAATCACTGATTGTGTAGTGTTCGCCTCACTGCGCAGGCTACGGACAACCGTCTCTTTTTGCTCTCGCTCGCTGCGCTGCTTCTTTGCATGGGTCTCGTGCTCGGCCAATAAAGCCTGCTGTGACTCGATCCTTGTCGTTAGGTTGTTGAGCGTCTGCTCTGCCTCCTCGAAATCAAGCAGCTGCTGATCGAGCTTCTTCTGAGCTTCCAGGATATCGTCCTTGTTTTGATTAACGCGTGCCTCTAGCTCGGATTGCCTCTCTTTGTTGAATGCGATGCGGCTCTCTGCAGCACTCGCAGCATTGGTGTGGTGATTGAGTTGTTGCCTAATCTCAGAGAGTTCCGCCTCAAGGCTCTGGGCTGCATCACGCGCCTGAACTACTGCCTGCTCCTTCTCGGGTAGACCTACCTCCAGTTCATTCTCTCTCACCTCAAGTGAGTGGATAGAGTTTTCCAACTCACCGAGTTCAGCTGTGTATTGAGTGTATTTACGGTGGCTGAGATGTGAGTCCAGCACACGCACGTCGGTAGCCAGCTCTTGATAGCGACGCGCCTTAGCGACCTGACGCTTGAGGGAATTCATCCTGCGCTCCTGCTCAGCTAGAACATCAGAAACGCGCAACAAGTTTGCCTCTGTGTATTCCAGTTTGCGCAGCGCCTCTTTCTTCTCTTTTTTAAACTTAGTAATACCAGCGGCCTCCTCAAAGACCATGCGGCGATCTTCTGGTCTCGAGCTGAGTAGCATGTCGATCTTCCCCTGCTCCATGATCGAGTAGGATGTGCGGCCAATGCCCGTGTCCATGAACAGCTCATGAATATCACGCAGCCTGCACAAGCTACCATTGATACGATACTCGGACTTGCCGTCACGAAAGACACGGCGAGTAATGGCCACCTCATTGTAGTCCACCTTCAGAGTCTCTTCACAATCAGCCAAGGTCATGGTCACCTCGGCCATGCTCAATGCTGCACGTGCCTTGCTGGTGCCACTCTTATCCGTGCCGTTGAAAATGACGTCCGCCATCTCACCTCCTCGCAGAGCTTTGGCAGATGTCTCACCCAGCACCCAACGAATCGCATCCACGACATTTGACTTACCACATCCGTTTGGACCAACAATTCCAGTGACCCCATTGGGATGGAATTCAAATATCGTTTTGTCGGCAAAGGATTTGAATCCGTGGAGGTCTAATGATTTAAGATACATAATAGTGACAGGTGTAAACAGTGAGGGTTTTTAAGGTTAGCGACAGTGGGTCAATACCATGCAAATGCTAGCCCGCTGGACAAGCTCTGCAGGGAATCAATATAACTGCCATCCAGACCGCTCCAAGCCAAATAGCATAAAAATAGCACATATGGTGTATTTTGGTTATTTTCACACTACATATAGCATAACTCTTATTTAAGACAATCAAACTAAAAAGCTTCATCGGGAGGCTTAGCATATCAGCCAACTCAGCATTCGAGACTTGTTTCCTTAGCCCGCAGCCACTACCCCAGCAGCATGCACTTGAGGCACCAATGGCTAGGTTCGGGAATTGATTACGATCAAGGACTGAAAATGCAGCACAGCCTCGTTGAGGGCATCCTCGCTGGCGATGAGCAAAACCATTTCCTCTGCCTCGAACACGCACCCATCTACACCATAGGCAGAACGCGTGACACCAGCTCGCTAGGAGAGCACACCGAGAGCCTCCCCTATCCCGTCATCGAGACCAACCGAGGCGGTCAAGCGACCTACCATGGTCCGGGACAACTCACCGGCTACCCCGTTGTTGACTTACGCCCCCTTGGCAAAGATCTGCATGCCTATATCCGCGCCCTCGAAGAAGCCCTCATTGAGACCTGCCTTGAGTATGGTGTGCACGCCACGCGTCGCGATGGCCTCACAGGCGTCTGGGTCAATAACAAGAAATTGGCCTCCATCGGCGTCGGTGTCAAAAAATGGATCAGCATGCACGGCTTCGCCATTAACATCACCAAAGAGAGCCTTCAGGGATTTTCCTCCATCACTCCCTGCGGCATCGATGATGTTCTCATGACCTGCTTGGAGAATGAGTGTGATCAAGAGCTCAGCGTAAAAACCTTTGCACAAACCTGCCAAAAACATGTGGAAGCGTCTTTGGAGAAAATCGCGATTTCCTGAGGCATTGCTGCCGAAGACCTCGCCGTCTAAAACCTCGCCGCCGCACTCCTCATTTTCTAAAAGAAGAGCTTGATAGAGAGTCCAATCAGAGCCTCAGCTTAGTGACTGACCGACTCACTTACTGATCCCCCGCTGCCGTCAGCGCATTGGCAGCATCCTCGGCCGCCTCAGCATCTGCCTCCTGCTGGGCACTATCCTGCTGGGCTTTTTCCTTCTTCTTCTGAGCCTGGGTAGACTCTTTGATGATTTGCCGCTCAAGTTCTGGAGACTGGTTCTTCCCCTGACTGATCGCCACACCTAACCAGCGAAGCTCACGGCTGTTATCGAGAGCCACTTTGAAAATCATCGTCAATGGCACCGCCAACAGCATACCTACAGGCCCCCAGAGGAAACCCCAGAACAGCACTGACACAACCACGATCACCGTGGACAAACCAAAACGCCTACCCAACAAGGCAGGCTCGAGGAAATTACCTAAGAAACCATTAATCACCAGGTATCCCAAGGCGATCACCGCAGCATGCTTAATGTCATGGGTGAGCAGAGCGAGGATCACAGGTGGAATACCTGCAATGATCGAGCCAATCGCAGGGATGTAATTCAGGGCAAAGGCAACAATGCCCCACAACAATGGGAAATCTACTTTAGCTGCCCAGCAGAGCAAGCCCGCCAGCACCCCAGTGCCAATACTGATCATTGTTTTGATACCAAGGTATTTCTGAATATCCTTAGTAGCACTGAGCATGCGCTGAAGATTGGGCCCCTGAGCCTCAACAATGGATTCAAACCTGCGCCCAAACATGCGTGCCTCGCTGAGCATGAACACCAGCAGAATCAGCACAATAAATGAGCTTTTCAGCGTCTCGATCACACCTCCCAAAAGTGAGGTGATATTCTCCTTAAAGAAATTACCAATCTGCTCCGGAGTCAGGAACTTCTTAATCTCCTCCTGAGCACCCTCGATCTTGAGCTGCTCGAGCTGCGCGCCACCTGAGAGAGCCGCCTCATAGAGCTTACTACCGTATTGCTCTAAGCGATCACCCTCAGCTAGGTCATTGACCAATAGAAATCCTACCACCATCACTCCAGACAAAAAGGCAACCACCACCAACACCGATATCATCACGGAAAAAAAGCGCGGCACTTTATGTTCCCTCAGCCAGTTGGTAATTGGGAAACTCACCGCTGCTAAAAAGAACGCCAGCGATACAGGGATGAAAAAATCACGGGCAAAATACATACCCGTCAGCACCAGCACCGCCGACGCGAGCAAGAGCATGACTTTGTAGGATTCTGCAGGTTTAGGTGTCACAGTAACTAAATGAAAGAGCGAATAAAAATCTCAACTGTTCTTAACCGCAAACATGTCATATATCAACGCATTCATTCGCTTTTGCGAAAATAAATCCTTACCTGCATGTAAACCTGCCCGCTCCTATCATCTCACAGACTTGCCATTGGTCTGAAAACACTCATATTAAAATTCATGAAATCTCACGAAGTACTGAAATCTGCTTTTGAAAATACCAGCCCGAAAAACATCGCCGCTGAATTAGGAGTCTCCCTCTCCCTCGTTTACAAGTGGGCGCAGGAACAGTCCGACACCGGATCAGGCAGCCGCAATCCGCTCGACCGCATCATCGAGATTTATGATCATACCCAGCACACACCTATCATCGAATGGCTCTGTGAGCAGTGTGACGGCTACTACGTAGAAAACCCAGAGAGCAAAAAAGAAAGTGACCATGGCATGCTGCCAGCGACCAACGAAATCGTCAGCCAGTTCTCCGCCATGCTACAGCGTATCTCCCACGCTGCTCAGGACAGCTCGATCACCCAGGACGAGGCGCGCCAGATCCGCCTCAGCTGGGACAGACTCAAAGGCTACGCAGAGGGCTTTGTGCGTTGCTGTGAGCAAGGTGACTTTGAGCGCATGCATGATGAGGGCAATTCTGACGAACCAAGGAAGACACTTTACTAGTTCTCCTCAAGAGGCTAGATCGCGAGCAGCAACTCTTTCACCGTGACCAGCAATCAGTACAAGCTCGCCCGCAATCTTCTCTTCCGCCTCGATGCGGAACACGCTCATGACATCTCGCTGGGTAGCCTACGCTGGCTTGAAAAACTCCACCTGCTCGGCCTGATCACCCCCAAGGCCCCAGCCAGTCAGCCCGTCGAATGCATGGGCCTCACCTTCCCCAACTGCGTCGGCCTCGCCGCGGGTCTGGACAAAGAAGGACGCTGCATTGACGCGCTCGGCCGCCTGGGATTTGGACACGTGGAAATTGGTACTATCACCCCACGCCCCCAGCCGGGCAACCCACAGCCGCGCCTGTTCCGCATCATCCCGGAGGAAGCCATCATCAACCGCATGGGCTTTAACAATTGCGGCATTGAATCGGGCGCTGCCAATGTCGCGTCCTCCTCAACCTTCCGCAAAAACGGAGGCATTGTCGGCTTTAATATCGGCAAAAACAAAGACACCCCCAACGAGCAAGCCACCGAGGACTACCTCGCCTGCCTGCGTGGCGCCTGGGATGTGGCGGACTATATCACCGTAAACCTCTCCTCGCCCAACACCCCCGGACTGCGTGACCTGCAGGCCGCGGATGAAACCGCTCGCCTCATCGAGGCTCTGAAAAGCGAACAAGAGCTGCTTACTGGTGAGACTGGACGCCGAGTACCCATCGCCATCAAAGTCGCCCCCGATCTTGAGGACCAACACATCGCCGATCTCGCCAAAGTGTTCCTCGACGGCGGCCTCGACTGCCTCATTGCCACCAACACCACGATTTCTAGAACCAAAGTTGAAGGCTGTGACTTCGCCACCCAGGCTGGCGGACTCTCGGGTGCCCCCCTCACCTCACGTTCGACAGAAGTCATCCAGGCCTTTTACAGTCATCTGGGAGAACAAGTCCCCATCATCGGCGTCGGCGGCATCATGACCGCAGAGCACGCCAAG
>JAACFN010000082.1 GCA_009937455.1 Verrucomicrobiaceae bacterium
GGCGTTCTGGCGTGGTCAATTCCTCCTGATGTTGCTCATACCAGGCTCTTGCCTCCGCATCACTCACCGTAATACTGGCCTTGATCTTGGATAACACATACTTCTCCTGCTCCAAACGCGCCTGCATACGTAGCCGTAGCTCTTCTCGGCTTTCGATACCCTGGGCGGCAAGCGCGTGATCCAGCTCTGCGGGAGAATCAAAGCGGCTCTCAAACCTCGCCAGCTCATCATCCACCTCCTCCGTGGAAACCTCTGCCTGCTCACTATTCACCCTCACCTTGATCCTCACCAGCGCCTCAGCAATCAGATCCTCTAATGCCAACCAGCGCAGCATCTTCCTCTCCGCCTCACTGACCCTCTTAGGATCACGCCCAGTGCGCCAAAGCCTCTCCGTGACTCGCCGATCAACCTGACTCAAGTAAATCGGTGCATTATAGACCCTTGCACAAATACCCTCAGCCATCGCCTCGGCGACCTTATCCTCGCTCGAGGGAAACATCCTCCGCAGCTCGCCTCTCAGCGGACCATTGAAGAGAAAAAAGTCACCAACGAGATACAGCATCAATACTGACCACAGTGCCATGCGCACCACAAAGGCCTTGCTCATCTTCAACATGAGATCAAATCTAGCCATCACCCAGACAACTTCAACCCCTCAGTTTTTGTCATGTTTATTTGATAAGAATCTGATAACTGCAAAGTATGCTTCGAGTATTCCATGATCACCCATTCAAAATCTGTACCTTATCAAAGATGAAACGAACCACCATGAACCCTTTTTTCCTTCTCAGCATTGCATCCGTCATGATGCTCGCTGCACTTCCACTTTCTGCCAAGCAAGCAAGCACACAATTGGTCCGCAATCTCGACGCGGGCAAACAACAAACCCTAGTCACCTTCGGCACCAGTCTCACTGCCGTTGGCGCCTGGGTCGATCAGATCGCCACCGTTCTCAACCAGCAATACCCCGGACAATGCACCGTCATCAATGGTGCCCAAGGAGG
The DNA here is from genome assembly GCA_009937455.1 of Verrucomicrobiaceae bacterium. GTDB lineage: Bacteria > Verrucomicrobiota > Verrucomicrobiia > Verrucomicrobiales > Akkermansiaceae > Oceaniferula. The sequence goes on from JAACFN010000082.1 coordinate 1,005, forward strand.
TGCCAACTCTGACTGGGGCGTCAAAAGCCTCGATGAAAAAGTCCTCAAGCACAAACCCGACACGGTGCTCATCGAATTCGCCGTCAACGATGCCGTTTCCAAACGCAATACCAGCGTCGAGCACGCCCGTAATAACCTCAACCAGATCATCGACCGCATCCTCGCCCAAAACCCGCAATGCGAAATCATCCTGCAAGTGATGAATGTCCCCGTGGCCCACACCCGCACCGGTCGCACCAAGCTCGATGCTTTCAATCAAATGTATCGTGACGTCGCCAAGGAGCGCGACTACCAGCTCATCGACCACTGGCCAAACTGGAAGAAACTCCTCAACGAAGACCCCCTCCGCTTCCACACCTACAACCCCGACACCATCCACCCCGTCCGTGACGGCGCCCTCAACGTCATCACCCCCCACCTAATCAAAGAGCTCGGCCTCGCCACAACAGGACATCCTGAAAAAAGCACCGCCACCCCATGCTGGAACTACCTGCTCCATGTCGCCCGTCAGGATAAAAAGAACCCTGACACCACCCGAGCAGACTACGACACCTACTGGGAAAAGAGCTTTAACATGAGCGACCTCAATAAGGATGGCTCTGTGGATGCTGATGAGATGCAAGCCGACTCGCTACTCAAGGCTCTCGACACCGACCAGAATGGCACCGTCAGTCTGGGAGAATGGCTCGTCGTACAAGGACCACAATTCAAGGCCTTTGACAAAGACAACAACGGCAGCATCGACAAAAAGGAAAAAACGCAACTTGCTGGCAGGGCAGCTGTTCCTGTACGAGAATAAATTCAAGCTAGTGATTGTTGTGGCTTTAGTCCGCGCAGTGACAGTGGGCAGGGCTGGATTGTGCTAGTTTGCACAAATGCTCCTAGGGACCCGTGGGGGAAAGATCGTGAGCTGACTTTCATGCCTTAGTGACGGTGGGCAGGGCTGGATTGTGCTAGTTTGCACAAATGCTCCTAGGGACCCGTGGGGGAAAGATCGCGGGCTCACTTTCATGCTTCAGTGACGGTGGGCAGGGCTGGATTGTGCCAGCCCAGCTGGCACTGTGCTGGCTTCGCAAAATCCTCCTCCGGATTTTGCCGATGCTGACTTGCCGTGATACACGGCACTGCGTCGTGCGCTCGAACTACGTTCTCATCCAGCCACCCTGTAAACCATTACTCCCCAGTCCTCACAAGGAGGACTGGGGAGTAATGGTGGGCAGGGCTGGATTCGAACCAGCGTACACTTACGTGAGCAGATTTACAGTCTGCCGCCTTTAACCACTCGGCCACCTACCCATAAAGGTTTTATCCTCATCTCTTGCGAGGCGGGGAGTTCTTACGTCTCCCCGACTGTGCTGACAAGTGAAAAATGGTGAATTTTGTGCTCTAGGAGTAGAGACTCTTGACTGGCTTTCCGTCTTTGCCCCCAATTTTGAAGGGTCGACCTGATGGTGAGAGTAAGACACTAGTGGTATCGATGCCCAAGCCGTGTGCTATCGTAGCATTGAAATCCTCGGTTGAAACCTTATCCTCTTTAACGCGATTGCCATCAGCATCGGTGCTGCCGTATACCATACCTCCTTTGATGCCACCGCCGGCTAACAATGAGCTGTAAGCACCTGGATGGTGATCTCTGCCGTTTTTGTTATCGGGCTTGATTCTTGGAGTTCGGCCAAACTCAGTGCTGAGTGCCACGATCGTGGTATCAAGAAGCCCTTTTGATTCTAGATCAATCAACAGATTTGCGTAAGCCTTATCCAAAACGCTACAGCGAGACTCTACAGCCGTAAAGTTATCATAGTGAGTATCCCAGCCGCCTAAGCCCACCTCAACGTATCTTACACCATGTTCAACTAAGCGCCTTGCCAACATACAGCCCTGACCAAAGGAGTTATCACCATAAGCTTCACGCTCTGCCTTGGGCTCATCTCTGATATCAAAGGCCTTGAGGTCTTCACTCTTCATCAGGCGAACAGCTTCATCGTAAAGCTCGTCGTAAGCAAGAGCTTCGGTATTGTTATGCTTACTGTGAAATTCCTTATTCAATGCATCGGCCAGCTTCAGGCGACGATCAAAGTCTTCAGTACCAACCGATCCTGCGATCGTGCTATCTTTCAGGCCTTCGTCAGGCCTGCCCAATGGAATACCTCCATACTTTACCCCAAAGAATCCCGGAGAAGCATTAGTCGCACTCGTGCCAACGGTGACGAAACCAGGAATGTCTTGATTTTTGCGCCCTTTGACCTTCATCACCCAAGAACCTACAGTGGGATGTACAATAGTAGCCCGAGGCGAATAATTCCGGTGCAACATATATTGACCACGAGCATGGTCACCATTCTGATTACTCATCGAGCGAATCACGCAAATCTTATCCATGACTGCCGCTGTTTTGGGCAGATACTGACTGATTTGAATCCCATCCGCACTCGTTCCAATGGCATTCACAGGACCCTGCACTTCTTTATTATCAGGCTTCACATCGAAGGTATCAATGTGACTCATTCCCCCATACATGTTGAGAAAGATAACTGCCTCAGCAGCTTGGCTTTTACCCCCCGTCTGGGCCATGGACTTACCTGCCAAACTGGCTCCCAACATCGGGGAGAGTCCTACACCGAGATAAGTTTTAGCAGCGTTTGCCATGAACTGACGACGTGTCAGCTCATCCGTTTTATTAAGATCAGATTTCATAAGTTTGTAGGTTGGTTTGATTTGTTAACAATGGATGTGGGTTATGGGACAAAAATAAATTCCCGAGAATTGATTAAAGCTGAGACAATGTTGCGGTAGCCTTTTTTCTCTCGCTCCTCAACTTCGGTTTCCATGAGCTGCATTTCGCTCTCGCTAGGCGCACGAGATAGGATCCCGTAGAAAAGAGCCCGGATGCGGTCCTTCACACTGCCCTCAGAAAGCTCGTAGATATGAGCATCACGATTGGCGACCACAAGCTTCTCCACAGCGCCATTCATCATTGATAATACTTGAGTGGTATTGGCTTCTTTAATAGCCGAGTCCAGCAGCAGTCGGTCTGACTGGCCAAACATCTGCAAAACGTGACCGTTGGGGGCAGGCGAACTAAGCTCAGATGCTCGTGCAAGGCCTCTCAAAGCCCCGCCATTGTTGGTGTTGGACATCATCTCCATGCTCATATCTTTCTCCATCTTCTCCATCGATTTAGGCTTAGACCCTACCGTTTCGCCGCTTTGCACACGTTCTAATAATTTGTCGGCATACTTTTTAAATTCTTTAGGGTCTTCGATAGCAATGATTTCGCTTTGGATAGTCTTCATATCCAATTTTGCCTTTCCGTATTTAACGTATGTTGTCTTTCCGCGAGTCGGCAATTTATCAGGGTTGCCAGCGACCATCGTCACCAACGAATCCCAGTATTGCTCAGCACTCATGCGATCAATTTTACGTCCGTCAAAGATAGGTTTCTCTCCCGGCATGAGCTCGTGCTCTGATGAGGCAAACGCATAAACCCGCGTGAGCATTAGAATTTGCTGAAAAGCCCGCAAATCATAATCCAAATCCTGCATGAGGTCTTTGAGATGGCGAGTCAGCTCGGGTGATGTGTGCTCACGAGGGTCGATGTATTCATCGACAGGCTCATACAAACCAGTGCCAACAATGCGTTTCCACATGCGATTGGTAATGGTGGTCACATAACGATCATTTTGAGGATCGGTAACCCACTCTGCAAAATTCTTCCTGCCATCTTCGGCATCCTTCCTGTCAGACATTTTCAAGCCTTTGGCAAAGGAATGATCTTTAGGCGTTCTCGCCGCTATCATTTCTCCAGGATCACCATCATTATATTGGTAATCACGTGGCAGCTTGATTCTACCCTTTCCTGGACCTGCTAAGGTGGAATAATAAATATTGTTACCGATAAAATCGTAGAGATTGTAGGTCGGTGATCTTAGCTCGGTTTCTGCTCTTACCTTCTTCCATACTGAGTTGTATACGTCACGGTTGATCTCGCCTTGCCCGTCGGTAAATGCGGCGAGTCGGAAAAAGTCCATTCTTTCCCAATCATTAAAGGGGTCATCGTGGCACTGCGCACATTCCATGCGAGTACCTAAGAAGAGACGCATGGTGTTGGATAGGTTGTCCAACGGCATCCCTTTGTCTCGGATGTAATAACCAACGGCTCCATTCTCCCACAACATGCCTTCGGCAGAGAGCAATTCACGGGTCAGAACATCAAAGGGCATATTATCTGCTACAGCCTTACGCACCCAATCCATATAGGGTGCCGCCGTAAAACGATTTTCAAATTTCTCCCGCACGCGAAGCATATCAATGAGCCAGTTGCTCATATGGCTTTGATACCCCTTCGAGTTCATCAAGTAGCGAACGAGTAAGACCCGCTTATTGGGATCATCAGATTCTAGGTAAACACGGGCTTCTTCAACGGTCGGTATTCGGCCGACCGCTAATAGAAAACTACGCCTCAAAAACACCGAGTCGCTGGCGTCGGCCGGTTGCTCGGCATTCTTTTTATCATAGATTTTCTTAACCCTGATATCGATCTGCCGAGCCGCAGCCAAAAGCTCCTCCTCGGACAGTTGCTTGGCAGACCATTTTGCATCTGATTCTGCGGCATCGCTGACTTGCCCAGTAATAAGCACTACGGGCAGTGAAAACAGCAGGCTCCATTTAGTAAAATAATTCATGTAAGTCGTTCGTTATTAATAATGTAAGAATGAGGTAAGGTAACCTATAACATCGGTTTCGCTGTAAAGATACTAGCTTTTGAAGATACTAGCTTTTGCACTCATTTAAGAGCTTTATATCAGGATGAATAGGGTAGCTTACGACAACTAATATTTCACTCTGGTCGGATTTTTCAAGATAAAATCTTTTCTCTCGTCATTAGAAGCTCATCGATATCATTGTTTAACGCAAAAAATCTTATCCTTGTGATGTTCCGTTATGCTCCCCTCTGCCTTGATACTTTAACTTTACTTCTGCATTTCAGGTTGGCATTCTAAATTTACCCCGTCGCAGTTCGCCGCCCCAAACCTTACAATCAATCATTCTTAATGAATAAAACGTTATTTGGCACCGATGGTATTCGTGGCATTGCCAACCAATACCCGATCACTCCTGAAGTTGCCTTAAGAGTAGGCCGTGCTGTAGCGCGTGTTCTGCAGTCGAATGGTGGCGGCCGCCATAAGGTGGTTATCGGTAAGGACACTAGGCTCTCCGGTTACATGCTAGAAACAGCCATTACCAGCGGGCTGGTCTCCGAGGGCTCCCGCGTATTGCTCACCGGCCCAGCACCGACACCTGCCGTCGCTCACCTGACCCGCTCCATGGGGTGTGATGCTGGCATCATGCTCACCGCATCTCATAACCCCTACCAGGACAACGGCATCAAAATATTTGGCAGTGACGGCTACAAGCTCAATGACCAGCTAGAGCTCGAAATTGAGAAAATGATCCTCGCCGATGACCTCCCCCACCCAGAAGGCGATCTGGGCAAGGCCATCCGCATTGATGATGCCATGGGGCGCTATATTGAATTCACCAAAAATGCCGTGGGAGCCAATTCCCTAAGTGGGCTGAAAATTGTGGTCGATTGCGCCAACGGTGCAGCTTACTACGTCGGCCCACTGATCTTCGAAGAGCTCGGAGCCGAGGTCATCCAGATGTCTGTCCACCCCGATGGCCGCAACATCAACGAGGGTGTAGGTGCTCTACATCCAGAAAAAGCAGCTGCCATGGTCAGGGAACACGGAGCCGATGTTGGCATCTGCTTTGATGGCGATGCGGACCGCGTTATTTTCTGTGATGAAAATGGTGAGGTCATTGATGGCGACCGCATTCTCTGTCTCTGCGCCAAGGCTCTTAAGGAACAAGGTAAACTCAAAGGCGATACACTGGTGGCCACCGTGATGAGTAATTTAGGAATGCGCGATGCCCTTGCTGCGGATGGCATCAAGCTGGAAACCACGGGAGTGGGAGATCGCCACGTGCTCGAATGCATGCGAGACAAAGGATACAACCTTGGCGGAGAAAACTCAGGCCACATTATTTATTCTGACTACGCCACCACTGGTGACGGTATCATGAGCGCCTTGATGCTGCTTTCCATGATGCGAGACAAAGGTGAACCACTCTCCAAGCTCGCCGACTGCATGGAGGTCTATCCACAAGTTCTTCTCGGCCTTGATGTCACGGAAAAACCTCCTACCGAGGAAGTGCCGGAAATAGATGCTGCCATCAAAGCCGCCGAAGCCGCCTTTGCAGACAAAGGTCGTGTCTTTGTCCGATACTCAGGCACGGAGCGTAAAATTCGCGTCCTTACCGAATGCCCAGATGCAGAACTTGCAAAAAGCCAAGCAGACCTCATTGCTACTGCCATTAAAAATACCATCGGTGCCTAAACTCGGCCTTACCCACCCTTCTTATTCCTCCCTGCCATGACCATCCACCCTGCTGACCAGCTCGACCTCTGGCCATTACACCAAAACTCATCGGTAGGTAATCAGCTCATCGCAGGATCTACTCTGCACGATCTTCAGGCCAAGTATGCACAAGGGCTTAAAGATGCTCATCTTCCAGAAAACGCCTGGGTCACCAAAGAGGACTGGCAACGACTCAGTGAACTTGAAGCTCCCGCCGTTCTCCGCTCCAAAAGTGGTGAAGCCCTGGCTTGGACAGGTGATGATCACCCCAGCGAAGACGCAGCTCAAGCAAGCGCCTCCGAGGAGTCTTTCCTGATCCAATTCCCATGGGAGTTTATTACCATCAACGAAAGGCTGGTTGCACAGCTCAGCGAATCTCAGCACGATGGAAACATTAGCCCCGCCGCTCACATTGATGGCATTATCCATCTGGGAAGTGACTCAAAGATTCTCCCCGGTGTGGTCATTGAGGGTAATGTCGTCATCGGCGACAACTGCAAGATTGGCCCCAACTGCTATCTGCGCGGCTCAACCACCATTGGTAACGACTGCCACATTGGCCAAGCGGTAGAAATTAAAAATTCGATCATTGGCAACAACAGCTCAATTGGCCACCTCAGCTACGTAGGCGACTCCGTCATTGGCAACGATGTCAACTTTGGCGCCGGAACCATCACCTCGAACCTGCGCCATGATGGAACCAACCACCTCTCTCGAGTTCGTGATTCACTTGTCGATACCGGCCGCAGGAAATTCGGTACCGTCGTTGGTGACGGTAGCCACACCGGCATTCTGACCGCCATCTACCCTGGGCGTAAACTTGGCCCCAACTCACAGACCCTGCCGAACCAAACGGTAAAGCGAGACATCACTTAATCACCCAATCATCATTACAAAAATCTAACCATTATGTGCGGAATAGTAGGATACACAGGCAAACGAGCAGCGATGCCCGTTCTCATCAGCGGACTTAAAAAACTTGAATACCGTGGCTATGACTCGGCTGGCCTCGCCGTCACCAGCGACGATGGGATACTGATCAGAAAACAAAGCGGCAAGGTTGCTGGCCTAGCTGAGATCGTCGAGCAAGAAGACGGCATAATCTCTGAAGCACATACTGGAATCGCCCATACCCGCTGGGCCACCCATGGACCACCCACCACACTCAACGCCCACCCGCACGAGGGCAATGAAGGCCGCGTGGTTCTCGTCCATAATGGCATCATAGAAAACCACAATGATCTGCGTAACCGTTTCAAGGCACAGGGACACACCTTCAAATCAGATACGGATTCAGAGGTCCTTGCTCATTTAGTCGAGTCCCTCTATCAAGGCGACTTATTAGAAGCCGTTACCACCGCTCTCAAGGAAGTCGAAGGCACCTATGGCATTACCTGCATGGCCAAGGATGAACCCGGCGTGCTGGTTGTTGCTCGCAGTGGCTCGCCCATCGTCATTGGCCTCGGTGATGATGAAACCATCGTCGCCTCAGACGCCTCCGCCATCATCACCTACACACGCCAAGCCATCTACCTTGACGATAATGACATCGCCCGCATTGAGGGCAGCAAGGTAGATATCCGAAGCCTAGATAAAGGTGCCGTCTCACGCACACCATCAGAAATTGATTGGTCACCAGGCGCCGCGGAAAAAGGCGGTTATGAGCACTACATGCTTAAAGAAATCTTTGAGCAACCAGAAGCGATCAGTAATACCATCCGCGGCCGCATCGACCTCAATCGAGGCACTGCCATCCTCTCTGGGCTCAACCTCAGTCCGCGCGAACTCGTCGACATCCAGCGTCTGCTCATTGTCGGTTGTGGCACCTCGATGAATGCTGGACTGATTGGTGAATATGCTGTCGAGGACTTTGCCGCCATCCCCGCCGAGGTCGAGCAAGCTGCCGAATTCCGCTATCGTAATCCCATCGTGGGCAGCCGGGACATGGTACTTGCTATCAGCCAGTCTGGAGAAAAGGATCCCTCGTTGCCGCTCTTGTCAATGTTGTTGGGTCAACCATCGCACGGGAAACCAGCCGAGGTATCTATTTACACGCCGGGCCAGAGATCAGTGTGGCCTCCACCAAGGCATTCACCAGCCAGGTTTCTACCCTACTGATGATCGCCCTCAAGTTTGCCCGTGCCCATCGCTTATCCTGCGAGCAAGGCATGAAAATAGCCAAAGAAATCGAACGCATCCCCGAGCTGGTGGAGGCGGTTCTCAAAACCAATGATCAGATCGCTGAAGTCGCAGCACACTACGCACACTACAATAATGCCTTCTTTATCGGACGCGGCTATATGTATCCCGTTGCACTAGAAGGTGCGCTCAAGCTCAAGGAAATCTCCTACATTCACGCTGAGGGTTACCACGCAGCCGAGCTCAAGCACGGACCGATTGCCCTTTTAGAAGAGTCCATGCCCGTGATCGCCCTGCTCAACGAGGGACCTGGACAGGAAAAAACCCTTAGCAACGTGGCCGAGTGCAAGGCACGTAGCGCACCGGTTCTCGGTGTCATCACCGAGGGCGACGAGGAAGCACGCGCCGCTTGTGACCACGTCATTGAAATCCCTTCCTGCCCGCAGTATAGCTCCGTGATTCCGGCCGCTGTTGCCCTGCAGCTGCTCTCTTACCACATCGCCAGAATCAGAGGCTGCCCTATCGACCAACCGCGCAACCTAGCAAAAAGCGTCACCGTCGAATAAGCTCCAGGGTGTTATAGCCTGGCCGGCCTACAGCGTCTTAGCATCATCCAATCGTGGATGGCCGTTCTTCAGATCATCACGGCGAATGCCCTTGCCGCGGTTCATCTGATCCATGGCTTTAAAAGTTTCCACCATGCCGTGGATCGCAGCAAGCACGTCCGCAGTATGGCCAGTTTCTGAAATCGTATGCATGTTCCGAATGGGGAAACCAATCGAAGTTGAGGCACTATCCACCCCAGCCAAGGAAGCTGCCATCGCGTCCGTGCCGGTGTCACGGCCAGAAAAATCAACCTGATAGGGAATCTTGTTTTTCTGGCAGGCTTTCTCAATTAAGGTATTGAGATACTCACTGGTGATCGAGCCGTTAGTCAGGCTAAAGCCCTTACCCATCGCAAGTGGGTTCATGCGCTTAGCACCAATACCCGGAGCGGCATCGTAGTCGTGATTGACGTCAGAACCGATCAGAATGTCAGGCTTAAGCTCGCCCGCAATCGCGGTGGCACCAAAACGACCGATCTCCTCGTGCGTTGCAATTGTGTAGAACAGTCGCAGGTTTTTGAGCGGAGACTTTGCCAAGATCTTAGCAATTTCTGCCACCACAAAACACCCTAAGCCATTATCAAGATAGGCTCCGTAGTAAGTATCGTCAGAGAATCCTTTTTTGATCGGGCGGTTAAGGATGATTGGATCCCCCGGACGGATGCCAAGAGCTTCGATCTTCTCCTTGCACTTTTCCCCGTGCATCTGCAGCTCAAGATACATCATCTCAGGCTTGAGGCCCTTATCCCCTGTCCGCTGTGCAGGCTCGGAGAAATGGATGGCACCGAGGGCCTCGATCGTGCCGCCCTCGATACAACGATAATT
>JAACFN010000083.1 GCA_009937455.1 Verrucomicrobiaceae bacterium
CTGATCAGGCAGTGCATGTGCGAGATCTGCACGCGACCATCCTCCACCAGCTGGGCATCAACCACGAGCGCCTGTCGTTCAAGTTCCAAGGACTCGACAACCGCCTCACCGGGGTGAACCCAGCCAAGGTAGTTACGGATATCCTGAGTTGATGATCCCTGACCCCTTTTTAGGAAATAAGGTTGAGGTGTCCAGTGACGAGCTTGACTGCGTTGTCAGCTGTCATGCCGTGTTGTTCGCGTAACTGATCCACCTTGCCGTGCTCGATAAACTGATCTGGCCAGCCGATGCGCTCGACTGGGGTGGTGATCGATGAGTCGCTGAGTAGCTCAAGCACGCTGGCACCAAAGCCGTTGTGCAGGACATGGTCTTCCATGGTGATCACGACCTTGCATTTCTGCGCGTAAGTGCGGATGAGTTCAGCATCGAGTGGTTTGATGAAACGTGGATTGATCAGGGCGACGGAGTGGCCCAGGGCCTCGAGTTTCTCCTTAGCTTCAAGGGCGACTTCATACATGTGGCCGAGGCTGATGATCGCGATATCGTCTCCGTCTTGGATGACTTCGCCTTTACCGATCTCGAGTAGTGCAGGTTTAGCTTTAGGCTTCGTTCCGATGCCGGCACCCCTTGGATAGCGAATAGCGGTGGGGCCATCATCGTGATTGGCCATGGTCCAGAGCATATCGATGAATTCATCCTCATCCTTGGCTTGCATATGAATGAGACCAGGAATGGCACGCAGGTAAGCGATGTCAAACAGTCCGTGGTGGGTCGGGCCGTCATCCCCGGAAAGGCCACCTCGGTCCATGCACATTCTTACAGGCAGGTTTTGCAAAGCGATATCGTGGATGATCATGTCGATGGCGCGCTGCATGAAGGTCGAGTAAATGGTGAGGAATGGCCTCAGTCCCTGGGTGGCATGGCCACAGGCGAATAGCGCGGCATGCTCCTCGGCGATACCGACATCGAAGTAACGCTCTGGAATTTCCTTCTTAAAGATGTCCAGCTTGGTGCCACCAGGCATGGCAGCGGTGATGGCGGTGATGGATTCGTCTTTTTTGGCAAAATCGGTGACGGCACGACCATAGAGTTCCGAGTAGGTGGGGTTGTCGGCAGCTGCTGTTGAGCCATCTGCAATTTTGTAGGTGCCCAGGCCGTGAAACTTACCGGGGTTATCAAGGGCGGGTTTATAACCACGGCCTTTCTCGGTGATGATGTGCAGAATGACTGGTTGATCCTGCGTTTTGAGATGCTCAAAAGTACGGATCAGTAGTGGCAAATCATGGCCGTCAATCGGGCCGTAATAATGAAGGCCGAATTTTTCAAAAAGGACGCTAGGTAGTAGCAGGTTTTTGGTGTTGCGCTCAACTTTATGGGCGAATTTACGGACCGTATCGCCGCCGATTTTGCCGACAAACTCAGCCGCTTTGTGACGCACGGAGGAAAACATGGGGTGCGTCTGCAAGGCGTTGAAGTACTTGGCTAGAGCGCCGACGTTGCGATCAATAGACCATTCGTTGTCGTTGAGTACGACGATGAATCGTTTGGTGGTGTGCTCAATGTTGTTGAGTGCCTCAAGTGTTGGTCCACAGGTGAAAGCCGCATCTCCAGCGACAGCAACCACGTTGTTGTCATCGCCCTTGAGATCGCGTGCAGAGGCCATGCCAAGTGCTGCAGAGAGCGCTGTGCCTGCGTGTCCAGCGCCATAACAATCATGTTTTGATTCTGTGCGTAGTAAGAAACCGTTGAGTCCACCAGGCGTGCGGATCGTGTCGATTGTGTCCGCCCTGCCGGTGAGCATTTTGTGCACGTAGCCCTGGTGCGAAACATCAAAGAGAAACTTGTCCTCGGGGCTATCAAAGACACGGTGTAGTGCTACCGTTAGCTCAACAACACCGAGATTGGGGCCCAAGTGTCCGCCGGTCCTTGCCAGTGAGTGGATTAAGGTGTGTCTTATTTCCTCACACAGGTCCTCGAGTTGGTCATCAGGCAATGCCTTGACGTCCTCTGGGCCTTTGATGTTGGATAGGAGCTGCGGGAGCTCAAAAGAGCCTGATTTCGTCGTCATTATGATCGTTTGAGGGTGAGGTGCCCTCTTGAGCGTCCTCTTGGTTAAAGTTGTCTGGAGAATCTGTTGAGCTTTGGCCCGCGGCAGCCTTGGGTTTAAGCGTGATAAGATCAAGTCGTTTCCGCGCATTCCCTAAAACAGATTCGCAGTGGCTGATGAGTTCAGCACCGCGTTCGTAACTTGAGATCAGCTTTTCTAGGGGCAATTGGCCAGATTCCATGGTTTCAACCATGGCGTCGAGTTCCTCAAGAGCCTCCTCAAAACTGGGTGACTTAGCTGAGCTGTCTTTCTTTTTGGTTTTTTTATCGGGTGGCATGGGATGAATCTAATCGAAGGATTGAGTGACGGGGCGTTTGGAGTAATAGGTCATGAAACCATAACTGATCATTGGGTATTCATGCTGGTAGCGCCGTGAGAGCGGCTTAAAAGCTTCATGAGTATCCATGAACGGTTTGGCAAGAGCCATTCGTCCCCATACGTTAAATACGAGAGGGTAGAGCTCACCATAACTGCCTTTCGGCGTTGCAATCGACATAATACTTTCACTGTTGAAAGAATAAGGGGTGATGAGAATACCGCTGACAGGCGTGTGTTGCTCGATGGCGAGTGATTCAATTTTTTCAATCTGATCGAGGTTCTGAGGTAGCCAGACACACGTGCGATCAGCATACCAAGCCACGGCCCATGGCACATCGGAGATGACGACGTCCTTCGCCGTCGTGTTCTCTGCAAGGGTATGGTTGATTGCTTTTGGATAGTAGGGGGGCCAATGAGGAAAACCGCCAATACCCTCTGCTCTGAGACCGAGCCGCACGTTTTGAGGGATGGATAGCAACATTGGACCGGCGCTGATGGCGACGATTATTATCAAATGCGCGTGACGAAGTGAATCGATACGCTGCGCGATCCCGAGCCGAGCCCACAAGATGGAAATCATGGCGAGGCCGTAAGCAGACATGAGGGGAGCAAAGAGAATGTGGATTTGGTTGGAGTCCATGCTCTCATCCTTGAGGCCATAGATCGACATGCCGATGCCGGCGAGCGCCCACATGAGCAATAATGGCCAGCGAAACATGGCTAGCGCTTGGCGCTTAAAAGGATGCAGTAGGGCAATAAAGAATAGCGGTGCGGCTAAGATGGCTCCCAAATACGCGTGCAGATTTGAAATTTGGCCCAGCGTGGTTGCCATGATGTTGATAAGCAGGCTTTTGAGCCCCAGCTCATGATCTGCGGGTGAGAGGGACCGCATGATATCATCTTGAGATGAGCCTAGGCCGTTGTGGATAGCATAATAAGCTGTGCCAAAAAGGCTTCCCGTTGGGCTGCTGTAGATCAGGTAGGCAATGGGTAACACTAATACTAAAAGCATTCCGATGAGCGCGCCGGCAATGATACCTCTTGGTTTGAAATAAATGGCTGCAAAAATCACAAAGCCAAAATATATCCATATGGTGATCCAGTGGGTGAGTATTAGCAGACACAGAAACAATCCGGCTACGATCACGGGGGTGATTGCTCGTTTGTTGTTGGCGGCGTTCTCTATCCCGAGCCACAAGAAGAACATGGCACATGAGAAGAGCATGAGCATCAGCATCTGAGGCATGCCGGATTGGGAAAACTTCCACATGAGCTCACAGAAAACCATCAGGATGGCGACCACAGAGGCAATGGTGGTATCGAAAATCCGAGAGATCAGGAGATAGTTGATGCCGATGGCAATAATGAAAAAGATGACGCATGTCCCTGCGATCACTCGGTCGAGTTGATAGATGTTTGATTTTTGTGGCATCTTCCAACGCTCTTGGTTGCCGCCATCCACCGCTTTCAGAACCGCAGCGTAAACGCATGGGTTAATGGGCGCATGATAGGTCTCGGGGAACTTTTTCAAGCTGGCGATCGCTTCTTCGTCTTGATGGTTTTCCTCCATTTGCCAGAGGGTGATGGGACGTATGACTTTGGTCGAAAAGCCATTACCGCGAGCTATTTCCCTGGCTACCTGTGCCTGCTCCATTCCTCGTGGCGAGGAAAGACCCCTAAAGGTGATGAAAATAGAGGTTATAGCTAAGCCCAAAAGCAGTACAAAAAAGATAGAGCGGCGCATGGTGCTCGCGGTATCTGATGAACTTTTATCTTTTGTGGGGGAGGTGCTCATGTGTTGGCTGATGACAATGGGGGGAGCTTGTTTCTGCAGGTAAGCTAGGCGGAGTGCTCAAGGTCTTTTAATTTTCTCTGAAGCGTGCGGCGGCTGATGCCGAGAAGGCGTGCAGCTTCAGTGCGGTTATTACTGGTTTGTTCTAATGCCCTGCGGATTGCGCGCAACTCCAATACATGCAAATTGAATTCACCGTCTGAAGCAAGCGGGATTTCCTCCTTTTGAGCCTTTTGCTCGGCGGCGGGAGTCATTTGATCATCTTTACCCACGGGAAGGGGCTCGGAGGAATTTAAAAAGTAGGGGAGGTGCTGGCTGCTAATGACATCCTCGTTGCTCATCACCACCCCATGTTCTATCGCGGTGCGCAACTCACGCACGTTGCCTGGCCATGAATATGAGCGTAGCATGGCGAGGGCGTCATCACTCAGGGGTTTGAGTTTTTTGTGATTCTCTGATGAGAATTCACGTAGGAATGCCTGGGCAAGAATGACGATGTCTTCCTCTCGCTCCCGCAGTGTGGGCATCAACACTCGAACCACATTCAGGCGGAAAAATAAATCCTCACGAAACTCTCCCTTGCCGACGAGCTCTCTGAGGTTTTTGTTGCTCGCAGTGATGACTCTGACGTCCACCTTGATAGGTTGATTGGAGCCGACGCGTTCGATGGTCCGTTCGCTCAGGACACGGAGCAGTTTGACCTGAGTTGCCTGATCAATTTCACCGATTTCATCGAGGAAAATAGTGCCTCCATTAGCCTGTTCAAAACGACCAATTCGCTTTTGTGCCGCACCCGTAAAGGCTCCTTTTTCATGACCGAAGAGCTCGCTTTCGAGGAGCTGAGGGGATAAGGCAGCACAGTTGACGACAAGCATTTTCTCCAAGGGTCTGCCACTTAATTGGTGAATAGCGTGTGCCACTAGCTCCTTGCCGGTGCCGCTTTCTCCCTCGATGAGTATGGTAGCACGGGTGGGAGCAACCTGGGTGACAAGCTCGCCGACTTTTTGCATCGCAGCGGATTTGCCGATCAGGCTTTCAAGCCCATGCTTGCTGTTGCCAGCTTTTTCACGCAGTTCCTGAACTTCGTGCTCAAGGCGGGCCTTGTCTTTTTCAAGTGATCTGCTTCTTAGGGCTCTTTTCAGGAGCAGTTCGACCTCGTCGAGGTTGAGTGGTTTGGTAACGAAGTTCCATGCTCCACGGCGCATAGCCTCGACAGCGGTATCTACTGAGCCATAAGCCGTCATCATTACGGCGACTGGCGGCTGTGGAATTGCCAGCGCCTGATCGAGCAGGTCCATGCCGCTGTCTCCTGCAAGTCTCAGGTCGGTGAGCATGAGGTCGATGGGCTCGCTCTTCAATATAGACATCGCTTCCTTGATGCTGGAGGCAAGGTAGCAGTCAAATTCATCTTCGAGAGCCATTCGGAGTCCGTCACGAGTTGATTTTTCATCGTCAACGATGAGTAAAGTTGTCATGGCCATGCTTTTAGGTGTGGGTGGATGATTCAACGTCGATTACGGAGCTCTCTTGTTTGTTTTCCAACAGCCTGACATTACGGTCCTTGCGGGGTATGGAAATGTTCACGGTAGTGCCTTCTCCGGCTGTGCTTTCGATTTCGATTTCGCCTCCATGCTCGCGAACGATGCGGCGTACAATCAACAGGCCCAGACCTGAACCTGATTTTTTGGTGCTCTGATAGGGTTCAAATAGAGAACCCATGATTTCGGGGGGGATCCCAGAGCCGTGGTCGCGAATGGTGAGTGTCAGCTCGTAATCATTGACACGTGACGAAATCTCGATGTGGCCGCCACTCGCAGGTAGAGACTGGAAGGCGTTTTTAAGAAGATTATAAAGAGCTTGTTTAATCTGGCCGCCATCGAGAGGTAGCAGGGGAGCACTCGATGCAAGATCAAGGCTGACCTTGACGTTGCGCTCTTCGAGCTCTGGCTCAATCAGGGTGAGGGTGTCACGCAGTAAGTCATGGATCTGCAGCGATTCACGTTCAGGTTGCGTTGGGCGGATGGCTTGCAGGAATTGTTTGAGAATCGTGTCGAGCCGGCGAATCTCACCATGGGCTGTTTCTAAATGCTGGGAGAGACTCTGTTGTTGCTCGCCTCCAAGCTTTTTGATTTTGCGCTCAAGTAATTGAAGATGGATATCGAGCGCATTGAGTGGGTTGCCAATTTCATGAGCAACTCCAGCAGCAAGAAGAGTCAGCGCGTTGAGCTTTTCACTTTCTACGTTTTCTTCAGCCTTTTGGCGTGAGCGGGTAATATCACGCACTAGCAAAACATAGCCAAGCACGTGTTCTTCGCTTTCTACTTCACCTTGAATGGGGGATAGATAAAAGTTGAGATAGCGTTGTTCAGGATAGAGGATTTCCATATCGCGGCTAACGATACGACCTGGGTCAGCGAGTTTATCCCATTCAAAACCTCGCACGGTAGCCGAGAGGGCTTGGCCGATGCTGGTCTCAGGGTCGATTCCGAAAATACGCAGGCAGGCCTTATTGACGTAGGTGATCAGGCCGTCTGGATCGAGGATCATCACCCCTTCCTGTAGGGCCTCGAAGACATTCTCGAGAAAGCCTTTCTCTCTGACAAGGCGCATGATGAGCCGCTGCACGTCCTCAGGTTCGACCTGGTCAAGGCGTGTGATGAGTTTGTCGAGGAAACCGGATTTCATAGTCGGCGGGATTTCGTTGCAGAAAATGGCTGGATTACTTAAGATGCGGGCGATGACTGAAGCTCTCGTGGTATTATGTAGCTTTCCCAACAGGGAGAAGGCGCGACAAGTTGGCACACATTTGGTGGAAAGGCAATACGCAGCGTGCATTAATATCCTGCCGGCCATGGAGTCCATTTACCGATGGGAAGGCGAACTATGCCAGGAGGAGGAGTTTATGCTAGTGATCAAGACAAGTCGCAATGCTTTCCTTGGGCTCAGTAGGGAGCTATCGAGTCTACATCCTCATGATGAGCCGGAAATCTGGTTGACCAAACGCGTTAGCGTTCAGCACATAAAACGCAGAGCGCGAGCCAGATCCGAGCGTGTTATTGATCGCTGATGTTCGCCATGATTACGCGTGAATGGGAGCATCGAGAAGATAAAGTGTATTTCGATGACGCTTTTTATTGCGCATAGTGAAAAACGAGTTATAAACTATCCCCCCCAAGTGCTGGGCAGTTTGATGACAGGGAAAATCTCTGAAGTAGACGCGCTCTTAGTTTTTGGACATCTAATCCACAACGTTTGTTATCTGTAATGGGGCTTTTCCCACTGTAGCTAACATCATGTATCTCACCCCTTACCCAGCCCTATTTTTAATCAGGTTTTAAACGGAATGAATCCAGACAGAGCAACACTCAATTTTCTTAATAGTTTTCCAGAAAAATCCCGTATCCGAGGAGAGGCATTGCAAGATGATGGCGCCGTTACTCAGATTTTTGGTAATCACCTTTTCATTCAAGGTAGGGTGGAAGATTCCACGGGAACTTTCCGCACAAGTCTGCGCCTTCAAGGCAACCGCTGGTTTGGAAGCTGCACGGCAGAGGACGAGGTCATAGCTGGGGCATGCATGTATGCCACCATGATGGAGCGGATGCATCGTGGTGAAGATTTGCCAGAAAGCCCGAACGAGTTCGATGATACGCCAATCATCGATGTCATTGAAGAAAAGCTCGATCGTGAGCTCGATGATAGTGAAGCTGAATTCGTTAATAAGTTGGAAAAGCGTTATCGTCGCTACGTGATCGAAGGCGAAATCCATGATCACGACTTGGTTCGACTTAACCCACGCTGGGAAATTGTTAGCTATGATCCGCTAGAGCTATGGCCGATGCCTCCTGGAGACATTCTTGAGTTCTGGAACTATATTGCCTACGCCTTTTACAAGAAAAAGCTACCCTATGCTGAATTCCTCAATGCGATCACAGATCTAGAGGCGGTTCAAAAGAAGATGCACGAGTGGGAGCGGGAGCGGGAAGTCGCCGCGTGGTACGACCGCATCGAGAGTGTCAATGAACGCCCCCCCATGGACAAACCTGTCTATGCCGCCTTCCGTCTACTCTCAACCATCAACGAAGCCCGGGTAGAATATCGAGAAGGAACTCAAAATGGTGAGTGGCTACCACTTCGTGAAAAGACAGATATTGACCGCTTCGTAGCACTGTTTGCGGATGCCGCATTACGTATGGATGCACCTAGTCAGTTGATTTGGGATCAGTTCCTTGGTTTCTATCAGGTGGAAGGTGATGCCCGCATTGATCTTGATCACGAAGCAGCGTGTCAGTTCATGAACCGTATTTTCAGGCAGCCTGCGCTGAAGGGTTACGTGGTTAACCTTGATGAACGGGAATTTAATGTCGTCGACAAACCACTGCGATGGATCTGTGAGGATGATCCCTACATGCCAGCCTCTTTTGCGCTGCAGTTGGTAACCTCTGAAGGTGAGCATGTCACACACTCAGTACGCCTATTGCCTGGTCGTGAGGTACTCTATCAATCTGATGAAACAGTATTCCCTGGTCCTCCACGCTGGCTTAGCGAGACGGATATCCAGCCACGCTATCATATCCCCAAAGATGTCATCGATAGTCTTGAAGGTGTAGAATTCCTAAGAAAAATTGGCTCTAGCTTACCGCAGTCATTGCGCAAGCGCGTTACCGACCTCGATCTATACCCACGCTTCAAGATGAAGCTCGAGCAAGGTCTAACTGCAGCGGAAACCGAGCACCTCGTCATCGATGTCAGAGCACTTGAGAAACAAGAGCGCCGCGAGGAAAAGCGCATCAAAGATGAGTGGGAGCTTGTCGAGCAGCAGCCTGTGAAGGGTAAGCGCTTACTGCGCTTTGCGCGTGAAGAACTTTATCCTGTGCCTGGCTTATTAGCTCAGATGGGACTCACCTATGATGAGAAACTTGACGCCTTTAAATCGAGAATCACCAAGCAGTTCCCCGAGAGGTTTTCCGAGTGGGCCAAGGCACTGCCCGAGTCATTAGTCACCCAGATGGACGGTAAGTTGCAAACGCTCCTTGCTGACCCGGTAACTGCTGCCATCCGCTTCGAGGTAGTCAACCAGGAGATCGACTGGTTCGACCTACGTATTGTGATCGATGTAGAGGGTGTAACACTGAGTAATGCCCAGATTCGCTCCTTGGTAGCTGCGCGTGGTGGATATGTCCGCATGGACGATGGCGGCTGGATGCGCTTAGAGATCAAACTCGATGCCGATCAGCGTGATGCTGTTACCCGTTTGGGACTTGATCCGTTTGACCTGACTGGCGAGACCCACCGTATGCACGCCCTTCAACTGGCAGATCCTAAAGCGGCTGAAGTGTTTGATCCTAAAGCGTGGAAGCGTATCAAAGACCGTGCACGTGAAATTCAAATCGAGGTTAAGCCACCAGTGCCTAAGGCTCTGAAGGCAACACTGCGTCCGTATCAGGTCGAAGGATTTCACTTCCTTGCTTACCTCGCCACTAACCGCTTTGGCGGATTATTGGCCGATGATATGGGACTGGGTAAAACGATCCAATCTATCACCTACCTACTGTGGCTCCGTGAAGAGGAGGCCAAAGACAAAGGTGGCATGGACAAGGTGGCACCGTCCCTTGTCGTATGTCCTAAGTCCGTGATCGATGTCTGGCATTCTGAGTGCGAAAAATTTGCCCCAGAATTGCGTGTTAAGATTTTACGCACCCGTGACGACCTTGATTTAAAAATGCTTGAGACGGAGGTTGATGTCTTTGTGCTTAACTACGCTCAGCTCCGCCTTTGTGGAGAAGAGCTCGCCAAGGTGAAGTGGTTGACCAGTATCCTCGATGAAGGTCAGCAGATTAAAAACCCTGACTCTAAGGCAGCCAAGGCGGCCCGCGACCTTAATTGTAAAAATCGTCTGGTGCTCACGGGTACGCCGATCGAGAACCGCTTGATGGACATGTGGTCCTTGATGGCCTTTGCTATGCCAGGTGTTCTTGGTAGCCGTGCCTACTTTAAGAAGCGCTTTGATAAACGTAAGGACCCCGGTGCACAAAGCCGCCTTGCCTCACGTCTGCGTCCGTTCTTGTTACGCCGGACCAAGCTTCAGGTCGCCAAAGACCTTCCGCCTCGTACTGAGGAAGAAGTCTTCGCTGAGATGGAAGACGTCCAGTCTGAGATGTATAAGGCTGAGCTTAAGCGAATCCAGAAAGCTTTGTTAGGATTTGATTCTGACGAAGCGGTCAAAAAGAACTCCTTTGCTATTCTTCAAGGGTTGATGCGTCTGCGCCAGATCTGTTGTCACCCTGGCTTGATTGATCCTAAGTTCCTCAAGGAGGAAAGTGCCAAGATGAATGCCCTATTCTACCTGCTCGATCAGCTCCGTGAGGAGGGTCACAAGGTATTGGTATTCTCCCAGTTTGTATCGATGCTCGATATCATCAAGGCACGTCTTGAAGTTGAAAGTCGCCCGTTCCATTACCTGACCGGACAAACCAAGGACCGCAAGGGCGTTATCGAAAGTTTCCAGACGACCAAAGACCCATCCGTATTCATGCTCTCGCTCAAAGCGGGTGGAGCAGGTCTCAACCTGACATCGGCATCTTACGTCATCCTTTACGATCCATGGTGGAACCCAGCCGTTGAGAACCAAGCCATTGACCGTACTCACCGTATCGGCCAGAAAAATAAGGTGATCGCCTACCGTTTGCTCACTCGCGAAACCGTAGAGGAGAAAATCCGTATCCTTCAGCATCAGAAGACTCAGCTTGTTACGAACGTTCTCGGTGATGAGGGCTTTGCGACGAGCCTGGCGATGGATGATCTTGCCTTTATTCTCGGCGCCAGTGGGATGGAAGATGAAATGGAGGCAGAAGGAGAACTGGCAGAGGACAAATCATCCTCAAATGGTGCTTCTGACTTAATCGATGTAAGCGCTGTCAAAGTGCCGGCTAAAAAAGCGGCAAAAAAGACAGCAAAAACAGCGAAGAAGGCGGCCAAAAAAAGCGCTAAGAAATAAACTCCGTTCAGGTTTTTAGTAACGAGCGCCTGCGCTTAAGCTCTAG
>JAACFN010000084.1 GCA_009937455.1 Verrucomicrobiaceae bacterium
CAGCGGATGATGGAAGGCTATGATTACAGCATCACTGTATCTGATAAGGAACAGATCGCTCGGCTTAAGACATTACGTCGTGCCGACTTGTTTCTCTTTTACAAGGAGTGCCTCGTCAATATCAGCCGGCACGCCCATGCCAGCGCCTTTGATGCTGTGATCGAGACCCAGCATGGTAAAATAAGGCTCATCATCACTGACAACGGCTCTGGGATGCCTGCCGGCATGATACCACCATCGATCAAACGCCGTGCTAAGATACTACGCGGTAAGCTCTCCATTGAGAGCCCGGTGGCTGACACCGGGCATGGCACGCGCATTACCTTGGTGATCCCCATCAGGGGCTGGTTGTGGTTTTTTTAGCCCGTGCTAGCACCCTCAAAATACAGGATGATTTTTTGGTAAGAAAACCGCGATGGCAGTAGTATAATAATGACGATGAATCAAGGGCACCTCCGGCAACCCCATTCCGTAAAAATGACTGCGAATTCCCTAAGCTCTGCGTTGGCCAGAAACCTGATGAACTCGTTCAACAGGCTTTCCGTCCGCCTTGATCTGAGGAAATTTTCAGCCATTTTTTATACGAAAGCAGGTTGCCGGAGGTGCCCTCAAGATGATACCTCCCTAATCTCTAGGAGGGGAAACAAGCACACTGTAGCTCTCCATCACCCCAGAGTGATGTTGGCCGGCACCATCTTGCTGGCCATGGCCGTGGCCACGCCCATGTCGGTTCATGCTGATACCGCGTCCAAAAAACTGGTCTCCTTTTCTCACCAGGTCCGTCCCATTATCTCCGATAAGTGCTTCAAATGTCATGGGCCTGACGCGGAGAACAACAAGTCAGAATTCCGGCTCGATACCTTTGAGAACGCCACCGCGGATCTGGGTGGTTATGCTGGCATTGTGCCGGGCAATCCTAAAGCCAGCCGCTTGATTCAGACCATCCACAGCAAGGACCTGGAGGATGTCATGCCGCCACCTGAGGCAAAGATGACTCTCACCGAAAAAGAGAAAGCCATTCTTGCCCAATGGATCAAGGAGGGTGCCAAGTATGAAAAGCACTGGGCCTTCACCGAGCTTGCCGAGTCCATTGCGGTGCCAACATCATCTCACCCGTCCGCGCATACCCCGATCGATCACTTCATTGCTCAAACGCTAAGCGAACATAAGCTCACCCCCGCGCCCGAGGCCTCCCGTGAGCTATGGCTGCGCCGGCTCAGCTTTGATCTCACCGGCTTGCCACCATCGCTCACCGAGCTCGATGCCTTCCTCACTGATGAATCTCCCCAGGCATATGAAAAACAGGTCGATCGCTTGCTTGTCAGCCCTGCCTATGCTGAGCGCATGGCCACTGAGTGGCTCGATGTCGCCCGCTACTCGGATAGCTACGGCTATCAGATCGATCGCCACCGCACCGTCTGGCAATGGCGTGACTGGGTGATCCGCTCCTTTCAGGGAAACCTGCCTTATAATGACTTCATCACCCACCAGCTGGCAGGGGACATGATCCCGAATGCCACCCAAGAAACCAAGCTGGCCACCACCTTTAACCGCCTCCACGGTCAGAAAGCGGAGGGCGGTAGTGTGCCGGAGGAATTCCGCCAGGCCTACATCTCGGACCGGGTTCACACAGTCGGCACGGCCTTTCTGGGGTTGACGATGGAGTGCACTAAGTGTCACGACCACAAATACGACCCACTGACGCAGAAGGATTATTTCTCCATGGCGGCGTTTTTCTCCAACATCGATGAGTTTGGCCTCTACCCCTACGCGCAGGGCGACACCGTGCCGTCACCATCGCTGGCCCTGAGCAATGCGGGTCAAGAGCAACAACTCAAGGCACTCGCCGCGCAGGTTCAACAGGCCGAAGCAGAGCTCGCGAAGATCCCAGCGGCTGACTCAACGGCAGTGCTCACCCCGGTATTGAGCAAGGATTATGCTAAGGAAAAAGAGGGTGCCACCACCTTGAATGGTGACCGCAGTATTTCGCTGGAGTATGCCAACAAGGAAAAAACTCAGCGTGAAAATGCCGTCACCGCCAGTCTGAGGCTATTGCTGCCGAAAAAATATGAGCGCGCCTATGTTTACGGCCAGGCCCAGGCGACGCTGGACTCCGGTTACCGAGGCATCACTCTGATGATCGAGGATGGTTTGTTAACAGCCAAGGTAGCCCACTTCTATCCAGGCAATGCCATCGAAGTCGTCAGCCAAGAGCCGCTGCCCATTCAGCGCTGGGTCAATCTGACGATGAGCTACGATGGCAGCTCCAGTGCCAAGGGCGTGCGTCTGTTCCTCGATGGCCAGCCACTAGCTAGCAAGGTGAAATACGATACCCTCACCAATAAGATCGCCCCAAATGGCAAAAACATCCTGATCGGTGCAGTCAGTCGTGATAAGGGACTCAAGGGTGCCAAGTTGAAGTCGTTCCAGTTCTTTGAGACCGAACTCGATCCGCGCCAGATCGCAGCCCTGCATGCTGGTAATCCGGTCTTCCAAGCCACGCCCCCACGCCTCGCGAGACAAAAAGCGCTGCAGACGGCGCGCAAAAAACTCTACGACCTGCAAGACCGTATCCCTCGCATCATGACCATGCGCGAGACTGCAGGCGAGCCGGTCAAAACGCACATTCTGACCCGCGGGGAATACAACCTGCCCGCCGAGGAGGTTCAGCCCGCCTTGCCTGCGATCATTAAAGATTTTACTGTTCTGCAACAATCAAACAATAAATCAGGTGATGTTACCAAATCAAACGCATCTTCACAACGCCTGAACCGGCTTGATTTCGCCCGCTCGATCACCCTCCCGAATCATCCGCTCACCGCTCGGGTTGCGGTGAACCGCTACTGGCAGATGTTCTTTGGCACTGGGCTGGTGAGCACTGCGGAAGACTTCGGTAACCAGGGTGCGGTGCCCAGCCACCCCGAGCTGCTCGATTGGCTGGCGCGCGACTTTGTTGACTCAGGCTGGAACCTGCAGCATCTCATCAAGCAAATCGTGCTCTCCCACAGCTACCGCCAGAGCAGTCAGGCGAGTCTGCTGAGCAAAGAACAGCAAAGCATCCTAGATGAACAAGATCCGGAGAATACCTTGTTATCGCATTTCCCAGCCGGACCGCTCAGCGCCGAGATGCTACGTGATAATGCCTTGGCCATCGCTGGGCTGCTCGCCCACCGAGTCGGGGGTCATCCCGTGCGGCCCTACGACCTAGCCCACTCCTTTAAGGGCGGCCGGGTAGACAAGGGGGAGGGGCTTTACCGCCGCTCGCTCTACACCCACTGGCAAGTCAATGGGCCCAGCCCGCTGATGCTCACCCTGGACGCCGCCAAACGCCAGGTCTGCTCGGTTAAGCGTGAGCAAACCACCACTCCATTACAAAGCTTGGTGTTGCTAAACTCACCTCAGTTTGTCGAAGCCGCCCGCATGACAGCGGGTAACTTACTGGCAACAGCAGATGCAGCTCCACAGAGAATCAAGAAAGCCATCCGCCTGACGACGGGACGCAGCCCCAGCGAGCAAGAAAGCAAGATCCTGACGGATCTCTATCAGGACCAGCTCGGCTACTTTCAACAGCATCCACAGGAAGCCCTCGAATTTCTTAAGACGGGAAACAAGGCAGCAGACCCGAAGCTACCGCCCGCCGAGTTGGCCGCACTGACCAATACCGTACTAACCCTTTTGAACTACGATAAAACCCTCATTAAACATTAATCATATAGCCCGCTTGAGTTGATGCCTGCCGCCTCACGGCATGCACCCTTCGGGCACAGTCGCCTTGCTCCTTGTCCATCTCGTTCCACTCGATTCTCCTCAAGGCTCTGCCTTGAGACCGTCGCCCGCTCTATAACCCATACCACGCTTGCACTCCTCCTGAAAGCTGCGCTTTCACACCGTCGCCCGCTCTATCAATAATTGCCAACAACCATGAACGCCAACCGCCGACAGCTAACAGCCAATAGCCCTTTATGCACCGGCCATGAACAGCCTACTCTGACGCGCCGCTCGGCACTTGCTCGGCTCGGTGGTGGGCTCGGCTCATTGGCACTTGGTAATCTGCTCACGGGGCAGGGCTTTGGAGCCAGTCAGACGCCAGAGCAAATCAGTCATTTTTTTCCCAAGGCGAAGCGGGTGATCTACATGTTTCAGTCAGGGGGGCCGTCTCAGATGGATTTGTTTGATCACAAACCTCATCTGGTCAAGGAAACCGGCAAGGAGCTTCCCGACTCGGTGCGCGGTGGCCAGCGCCTCACTGGCATGTCGGGTAATCAGGCAACCCTGCCGCTGGTCGGTTCTCCCTATAAGTTCGCCCAGCACGGTGAGTCGGGCATGTGGATGAATGGTGAACTTCTTCCCTACACAGCTGGCATTGCTGACGAAATCTCGTTGATCAATACCATGAAAACCGAGGCCATCAACCACGGCCCGGCGATCAATTTCCTGCAGACTGGATCCCAGCTCTCCGGACGTCCTGCGATGGGCTCGTGGCTTGATTATGGCCTTGGCTCGCTCAATGATAACCTGCCGTCTTTTGTGGTGCTCATTACCAAGGGGAAGAGCGGCCAGCCACTGCAGTCCCGCCTCTGGGGTAGTGGCTTTTTACCGGGCAAGCATGACGGTGTGCGCTTCCGCTCCGCGAAAGATGCGGTGCTCTACCTCAATAATCCCCAAGGCCAGAGCGCCAAAGGCCGCCGCCTCATGCTCGACCGCCTGCGTGACCTGCACCAGGCCCAGCTTGCGGAGAGTGGTGACCTGGAACTGGAAAACCGCATCTCTCAATACGAGATGGCCTTCCGCATGCAGTCTTCCATTCCTGAGGTCACCGACATGAAGGATGAGCCAGAGCATATTTACAAAATGTATGGTGAGGACTCCAAAACTCCAGGCACGTATGCGGCCAACTGCCTGCTCGCGCGCCGACTCTGTGAGCGCGGCGTGCGCTTCATCCAGCTTTACCACCAAGGCTGGGACCAGCATGGCCAGTTGCCCGCGAAACTGCCTATCCAAGCCAAGGAAACCGATCAGGCATCAGCGGCACTGGTGATGGATCTGAAACAACGTGGTTTGCTTGATGACACCATCATCGTTTGGGGCGGTGAGTTTGGCCGTACCAATTACTGCCAGGGCAATTACAACCCGAAGAGCTTCGGCCGTGATCACCACCCCTTGTGTTTCTCTACATGGGTCTCAGGCGGCGGCTTTAAAGGTGGGGTTACTCACGGTGAGACCGATGACTACGGCTACAATATCGTCAAGGATCCCGTTCACGTGCATGACTTCCACGCCACTCTGCTCAACCAGCTCGGTGTTGATCATGAGCAGCTCACCTACAAGTACCAGGGCCGCTACTTCCGCCTGACCGATGTGCACGGCCATGTGGTGAAAAACATCATCAAGTCCTGAAGGCTTGGCAAGAATTCAGCCGCTTCAGGGCTGCGTAACCAGTGCTGACATCATTCTGGTCATCTGCCGCCAGACAGGGTATTCTCAATGTCTAATCTATGAGATTTATGGCCGTCATCAAGCTGTGGTCCGTGCGCCTAGGAAGGGCCGCGGGCAAGTGGTGGCATCACAAACACGCTGATGAAGCAGCGGCGCTGGCTTTTTATTCACTCATCTCTCTGGTGCCGATCCTGCTGGTGGGTATCACGATTGCCTCTGTTTTTGTCGACCAGGAAACAGCGACTCGCATCTTGGTTGCGGAAGCTGACCGTGTGGCGGGCGCTACAGTTGGCGGCTATTTCGCTCAGATTTTAAAAACGGAAATTCATTGGATCGGTTCAGGTATCTCACCGCTGATTGGTGGTTTGTTGCTTTTTTTTGCAGCGACCAAAGTCATTGCTGAGCTGCGTAAATCACTGGGCAAAGTCTTTGGGGCCTCTTTGAAAAAAGGTAGGAAGGCTGCCATTGCCGGGCTGCTTGGGCGGCTTGCTGCTCTGTTGATGCTGCTCGTGCTGGGTGTGTTTATTGCCAGTGCGGTTATCTTTGAAACCATCATGGGGGTGATTGTCAGCTCGGTGAATGATTCGCCCTTTTTACTCAAGCTGGCTGCTGCAGTATCACCCGTGCTTTCGTTTTGTGCGATGATCGTGCTTGCCGCAGTAGCGATGCGATGGCTGCCGGCCAGACCGCCCAAGTTTAAAGAGGCGCTGGTGGGAGGCTTTGCCAGTGCTGTTCTATTAGTGGGGTTAAAAATCGGCCTTGCTCAGTTTCTTAAACACACGGATGTGGGTAGCTTTTACGGCAGTGCCTTGACTTTAGTGCTGGTGTTATTCTGGATCTATTTTGCCATGCAGGCATTTCTCTACGGTGCAGAACTTGCCGCAGAACTTGCCAACGAGCGTTATCTTAATGAGGCAGAAGAGGCGCCTGAATCACCCGCTGCGTCAAAGCCCTCACATTCTTCATCTAAGCACACGTCTGGCATCAACAGCAGGCCTGATCTTGCTATTGAGACAAAATTAGCTAGCGAGGATTGGACTCCGAGTGATGATCACTAAGCCCATGTCGTCCTTGTTTTCAGAACACCCATTCATACTCTCTGAAGCTGCTATTTGTGAACGCCTCAGGGGTAATGATGCCATCACGCTGCACCCGACGCTTTTTAATACTCCGCTGATCTATGATGAGAGCGCAGCTAAGCTGCTCGCCAGTATTACCCATCAGTATATCGATATCGCTCGCGAGTTTGCAGTTCCCATTACCATTGCAGCTCCGACGTGGAGACTTGATGCCGAGCGGGTGGCGGCAGCGGATGTGCCGCCAACGATTAACCGTGATGCTGTTGAGTTCGTTAAAAAAATCAAAGCGGACTCTGGCTATGAACTGGTCTATCTGGCTGGGCTGATGGCTACTAAAAACGACTGTTATGATCCAGCCGCTGCACTCTCGGTAGCAGAAGCTGAGCAATTCCATGCCGTTCAGGCGCAGCAATTGGCAAGCACTGGGCTGGATTTTTTACTCGCTCAGACGATGCCTGCTGTGACCGAGGCAGAGGGCATGGCTCGCGCGATGATCGCCAGCGGCCTTCCTGCCGTGATCAGTTTTTGTATCAACCGCCACGGCCAAGTGCTTGATGGCACGCCGCTGGATGAGGCCATTGACCTGCTCGATGATCGTCTCGAGGGGGGACCCTTAGCTTACGCGGTGAACTGCTCCCATCCGGATTTTAT
>JAACFN010000085.1 GCA_009937455.1 Verrucomicrobiaceae bacterium
TGTTATAATCCGCGCGCAACCGTGGTTTAATACTGCAGTCGCATGCCTGACTGTGAAATAAAACCCAATGGTACCCTTCCCATCCAGTTTTCTGTGATGCTCAAAAACCGTGCTGGCGCGCTGAGCTCGCTAGTGCGCTTACTGAGGTCAGAAAACATCGAAGTCATCGGTCTTAGTGTCCAAGATTCTCGTGATGCAGCAATGACACGGCTAGTTGTGTCCGACCCAGATACCGCCATGCGTATCTTCATGGAAAAGGGCATCCCGCACACCACTTCAGAAATTGCCGTCATCGCTCTCAGGGAGTCAGGCCGTGGTCTCGCCGAGGCCCTAGATGTCTTACGCGCTGCTGAAACCAATCTCGATTTTGCCTATTCTCTCATGCCTCACCCCGGTGGCAAAACCCTCATGGCTATGCACCTAGAGGATACCCGCTTTGGGATGTCCGTGCTCCACCAGGCAGGATTCCGCGTCTTCTATGAGGAAGATCTCCTTCGCTAATATCCGGCTTCTTTACCCGCACTCACCCTGCCCCTGACGCACGTCACCTATCATGACAGAATCCCTCCTTGCGACCTCCTGGATTCGAAGAATTCCACGGCCAAGAAAAAGTCACCGAACGACTCATGCTCATGGTTGAGGCCGCTAAGATGCGCGATGATGTGCTCGAGCATATTCTCCTCTCTGGCCCTCCTGGCCTCGGCAAAACCACCCTGGCTAATATCATCTCCAATGCCACTGGCACTAACCTGCACACCACCTCTGGGCCGCAGATTGAAAAAGCCGGAGACCTCGCTGGCATCCTCACTAATATCCAAAAAGGTGACATCCTGTTCATTGATGAAATTCACCGGCTGCACCCAGCCATCGAAGAATACCTTTACCCTGCCATGGAAGATTACCGGCTCGATATCATCATCGACTCCGGCCCATCTGCGCGCAGCATCCAGCTTAACCTACCTAAATTCACCCTCGTAGGAGCCACCACCCGCGCTGGCATGCTGACCTCGCCACTGCGCTCACGCTTCGGCCTCGTTAACCGGCTCGACTACTACGCCGCCGATGAACTCGCCCACATCATTCAGCGCTCGGCTGGCTTACTTGATGTTAATATTGAACAAGATGGCGCACTGGAAATCGCTTCACGTTCGCGTGGCACCCCGCGTATTGCCAACAATTTATTGCGCTGGGTGCGTGACTTCGCCCAAGTTCGTGCTGATGGCGCCATCACCCCGCAGATTGCCCACGATGCCCTAGCCATGATCGAGATCGATGCCGATGGCCTTGATGAAATGGATAAACGCATTCTCGAAGCCACCATCTATAAATTCAATGGAGGTCCCGTGGGGCTCTCCACCCTAGCCGTCGCCCTTGGTGAAGACGCCTCAACACTCGAAGAGGTGCACGAGCCATTCCTGATTATGCAAGGATTCCTCAAGCGCACCCCCCGCGGTCGTGTCGCCCTGCCTGCGGCCTACACCAAAATTGGAGCCACCCCCTCAGCCAACGGACAACAGGATCTGCTCTAGATCTTACCAATCCGCGAGCCCCCAAAGAGCCCCAAAGCCCCCTCCAACGAACCATGCCTGGCGAACTCCATTCCATCATCAAGCGCTGCCGTGCCGAAGGCCTACGCCGCACCGTGGCACTTGAGAAGCTGCTCACCACATTGATTGAAAGCAGCCGCCCGATGACCCTTGCCGAGCTTGTAGAATCACCCATGCTGGCCAATCAATGTGATCAGGCCACCGTATTTAGACTTCTGCAGCGCTTGGCCGACAAGGGCATCTTGCGCCGCCTTGGACTGCATGAGCGTGCTGCCTACTTCACCCTGATCATCCCTGGAGAACATAGTGACTACCTAATCTGCACCCACTGCGGATCCATCGAGCCGATCAAGGCTCCCTGCCCCGTTCACGAGCTTGAAAAAGAGATCCAGTTCACCACTGGCTACCGCAATCTCTACCATGAACTCGAGTTCTTCGGCACCTGCCCGGCCTGCGCACAAGCTGGCTAAATCGGCACCTTTTCTGTGAAAACCACTTGCAAAAGTGCTCAACCATAGCATTTTGTACCCTCTCCTCGGAGATTAAACTGAGGGGGCGTCATGGTTTCGACTGAATATTGAAAACATGGGCCGCATGTAGAGGTTGATCGGTTGGCCTCTTAAAAAAGCCGTTCAAAACAAATAATTGCAGACTCTAACGAGCTCGCACTTGCTGCTTAATTGACAGTAACGTCTATCTCTCTGACGTCCACTAGGGGGGAAGGCGACACAATAGTGGACTGGCCGGAGGCCGGGTGACCGGGTCAAAGGCGAGATCTAAACAGGTTAATCGGAGAACGCCAGCCGTTGGTGAGCGACCGTCCTCTTAAAACCCTATCACCAACTAAACATGTAGAAGCTCACGTAGCAGGTATCTAGGACAGGGGTTCGACTCCCCTCGCCTCCACCATTTAATAAAGGCTCAGGTTAACCCCTGAGCCTTTTATGGATCTGGACATCAGAGATTAAGCTTCAGCCCGAAGGCTTAGCGTCACTTTACTAAAGAAAAGGCTTCCAAAATTGATAGCAGAGGTGATTTTTGGCAGTGCACACTTGCATGATGCCTTTTCCCGCCTTCACTCAAAACCCAAACTCCCAGCAGCCATGTCATTGATCACTGAGCTGAAGCGGCGTAATGTGCTTCGTGTTGTCTCTGCTTACGCAGTGGTAGGCTGGCTGATACTACAGGGCGCGGAAATACTGTTCCCTGTTTATGAGATTTCGGATAACGTCATCAAGCTCATCGTTGTGTGCCTGGGCATTGGTTTGATTCCTGTCGTTGTGCTCAGCTGGGTGTTTCAGTTTACTCCGGATGGCTTGAAGCTCGATAAAGATGTAGACGCATCTAGCGCAGCCGTGCAGGCCTCGACAAAGAAGATAGACCGCGTTGTCATTGTATTACTGGGATTGGCTCTTGTTTATTTTGCATTGGATAAGTTTGTCTTTCAGGCAGCAGGTGACAAGCAACAGCCCGCAGCTGTAGAGCAGTCCGCCCAAACCAACACACTAACCGCATCAGCGAGTGTCCAAGAGCCGCAGGCCTTGCCTCACTCGGTGGCTGTTCTGCCCTTTGACAATCTGAGCCCAGACCCGGACGATGCTTATTTTGCTTATGGTATTCACGAATCGATCATTAACGATTTAGCAAAAATTCAAGCGATGAACGTGATTGCCCGTCCATCGGTCATTCGCTACGCCGAAAGCGAGATGAGCATGAAGGAAATTGCCGAAGAACTCAATGTGGGAGCGATTATGGGAGGCAGCGTTCGCTACGCCGGTGATCGGGTGCGTATTTCCGCACAACTGCTTAATCCACAAACCAATGTTCAAATTTGGGCGGATCAATACGATCGAGACTTAGCGGATGTATTCACCGTGCAGTCAGACATTGCCCAGCGTATCGCGCGCGCGCTAGAGGCTGAGTTGTTACCTCGCGAGCAGGAGCGTTTCAGCAAGGTGCCTACCAAGTCGGCCGAAGCCTCCTCGGCATTCTTCCAAGCCATGTCGATCATCCGCGGTGGTTTTCGGGTAGCCGCCTCGCCCAGCATTCGCAGTACTGTGCAAAAGCATCTCGACCGCGCCATTGAGCATGATCCCAATTTTGCTTTAGCCCATGCTTGGAAAGCCCGTATCTACGTGGCGTCTCGACTTTACGACCCAGTGGCCCCCAATCAATGGCCCGAGTTCAAGGCACGGGTGGAAGGCCTGATCGAGCACCATGCTGCCCAGGCACTTGCTCTAGATCCCGATATTGGCCTTGCCTATTCCACCTTGGCGGATTTGCGTGCACACAATTGGCAGACTGATGACGCTCAGCAGGCATCGGTCAAAGCCTTAGGCTTGAGCCCAAATGACCCAGAGGTGCTTGTGCGTCAGGCGGGCTTCGAAACCCACCGTGACCAACATCAACAAGCTATCGATCACATGCTGCGTGCGGTTGAGCTAGATCCCAATAGCGGCCGAGTACTGCATGAGTTGGGTTACGCCTTACATGCATCAGGGCAGCATCAACGGGCCAGTGATGTCCTTGAGAAATGCTTAGAGTTAAACCCGCGTGAGGCGATCGCCAGCATCATGCTTGCTCGATCTGAGTTTGCCCTTGGCAATGAACAACAGGCCCTCGATGCGCTCCAGCTCACAGAGAGCTTGATCCCTGATGATGCAGCTCCAGGTATAAGGGGTGACATCGCATGGGGCTACGGATTATTGGGGCGCCCTGAGGACGCGCGTCGAGCATTTGATAAAGTCATCGAGCTTGCCTCTACTCGTTATGTAGATCCAGCCGTTTTGGCATGGAGCTACATGGGCATACAGGATTACAAAGAAGCCTTTAGACAACTAGAATTAGCGGCCAACGATCTTTCGTTAATTCAAGATTCCTATCCAGCTCACTTTATCCGTGAAAATAGCTGGTCAGACCCTAGACTCGAACAGGCTGATTTTTTAGCACTAAGAAAAAGGTTTGATTTAAAAACAACGCCACCAAGCCCCAAACTCAAAAAACAAACTCCCAGCAGTTAACACTCAGCACGTATTCATGATGGAAACTTCCGATCAGCAAAATCTCGTCGAACTCCTTTTTCTTGCGCTTTATCAAGATGGCCATCTGTCGATCGATGAGGACAGCATGCTTCAGAAAGCACTTACTGCTCTTGGCTGGCAGCCTGAAGAGATAACCGGGCCATCCGTTGGCCAGGCTTTTGCTGCGGTGCGGGAAGCAAATTCCTCTGACGAGAAAAAAGAGCTGTTTCTCAGCGAGAGGGCTGCGAGTTTAAGAGCTGCAGGCCAGTCTTCTCCGGCTTTTGAGTGGCTCGGTAAGGTCCTGGCATCGGATGGATTGGAACCTCGTGAGGAGCGCTTCCTTGAGCAGGCAAGAAAGCTGCTATTTGACTGATTGTCTTTATCGCTCAACGCATAAGCCACAGCTGGCCTTCTCAGCTGTAAAATTGGCGATTGCCTGATTGTAAAGTTTTCTAAATAGTCTATATAAGGCGCCTATTGTAGCCCCTCTTATTATGTCGACTGAAACTGAGCCCTTATTCAACGCTGGAATAGAGATTGGCGACTACCTGATCGGCGAATTGATCTACAAGGGAGCCTCTACATCTACCTGGGAAGCTACCCAGATATCGGTTCAACGTGAAGTCCTTGTCTGTAGCCTTGATCAGCAGTATGTTGCTGACCATGATATCCGAGCTTCGTTCATCGCTGATGTAAGGATAAAAGCTACCGTGGATCACCCTTTGGTGGCCTCTGTCCTAGAAGCCGTCAATGAGGGTCCTTTTTGTTACTTTGCTTATGAAAAAGTCAAAGGTAGGGACCTGGGTGAGCTGCACGACAAGGGGGAAACCATCACCCCGCTTCAGGCAGCTCGCATCATCCACAATATTTCTGGTGCCTGCGAGCAAATGGAACAGAGGAATATTGCCACGCTGAATATATCACCTCACGATATCTTTGTGGATCAGGACTTCCACTGCCGCATCTCCAATTTAGCGGTCTCAGGTCAGCCACATGATTCTTGTTTTAAAAAAGACAAAGAACTGCTCGGTCATCTACTTCAGGATATGATCGCGCCCAATGAGCCGGGAGCTACACGAACCAGTTCGCTGCTTGGCTCGATGGCATATCTTAATAATGACCAACCGATGTCATGGCATCAAATCCATGAACTCTCCGGTGAGATTCAACGACAACTGACCAGACCGGGTGAGAGCGGCCAGATCAAGAGCTCAACGATGCGCATCGACACAGTCGCGAGGCGTTACCTGCATCTTTCCACCTTAACGGGAAAAATCCTCATCCTTGTTTGTGCCCTTTTGGCAATTATCAGCCTCAGCTTTTACCTATCGGGCTTGAAACCCAAAGTCGAAAAACGTGACCTTGCAGATATGGTCAATATCCCAGCGGGTAAATACCCCGGGGCCTATGGTTTTCACATTAAGGTTCGTGGGTTCTGGATCGATGCCCACGAAGTGACGATTCGGGAATATGCAGAATTCATCAAGGCGATCGAATCTCTCCCCGAGGACATGCAGAATGTCTATCAACACGAGGATCAACCTGCCGACAAAACCTCACATGTGCCCGATGATTGGCCAGCGCTCTACACCGCAGCCAAAGAAAGCAAAATATGGAATAAGCACAGCATGGAGCTTTACCACCCCGTGGTAGGGGTCGATTGGTGGGATGCCTATGCCTATGCTGAGTGGAAGGGGCGCAGTCTACCAAGCTATGATGATTGGTATGCCGCTTGCTCAGCAACTAGCGACCCCAGTAAGCTAAGAGGTTCAGGCTACCTGGCCGTGGATAAAACAGAACAAACTACCATTGGCCTCTATGGCATGGCAGGCAATGTCTCAGAGTGGATGCGAGAAGAGACACTCGATCCAGCAGACCCCTCTGCTCCGCCGCGCTACATGGTCGCTGGAGCATCCTATTTACGTCCTAAATACGGGGCACGCGCACGCGAATGGGTGGACACCCGAAGCCTGAGAAGGCCTGACATTGGCTTCAGGACTTGCAACAACTCTAGACAGTAAGATTGACGCCCTGCGAGTAAGCACCTACACACATATAGAGCTATGATGATCCGACAACCCATGAAGCACACCGCAGCACTGATCTGTGCCATCGTCATCACCATCGCGAGCCTTCCTCAGGCTAAGGCTCAAGTCATTGTCCGGCTAGAATTGACCAAGTCGAGCTACATTATCAACGAGCCCGTTAAGGCCATTATTTACATCACCAATCATGCAGGCCGTGAGCTCACTCTGAGTGGTGAAAATGGCAGGCCTTGGCTTGATTTTAATATCTCTTCTCGCGGGCGCCCTATTTACCCCGCCCGCCGCATCAACTACGGAGCGGCCATCATACCAGCAGGACAAACGGTGGCCCGCAGTGTCTCATTGAATATATCCTATGCCTTGGAACAAATGGGCAACTACACCTGCCAGGCATATATCAAAATGCCGGGACCATCCGACAATGGCTTTGCTTCAAACCGAACACATTTCACAGTCACCAAAGGACGCGTAGAATGGAGTCAACGAGTCGGCGTTCCGGAGGCTCCCGATGAAATACGGGAATACGAGCTGCTTACATTCACAGGCAATCGCGCGATGGAGCTCTTCGCTCACGTCACCTCGACAAACCGAGGACAGGAAATCGCCACCATTCCACTCGGAAAAATTATCAGTTTTCGTAAACCTACAGGCACCTTGGATGCGGCTAATAACATGCATGCCCTGTATCAAGTAAAACCAGACTTGTTCGGGCACAGCTGCATCACCCCGAACGGAGTGCTTAAGTTTACCACTTTCCATAAACGCGGAGCCTCGGGCAACCCACGGCTGATGACATTTGCCGATGGCAGCGTTAAAATTGCCGGTGGTGTTCTCTTTGATCCTGTAGCAGAGGAAGAAGCACGAAAAAAAGTTCGCAACGTCTCTGAACGGCCACCGTTTATCTACAATTAATAAGCTCACTCAAACCTGATTCACACCTTATCTGCATAAGCATCACCCTAGCGCTCGCCGCAATCACCCCACAAGCATCAGCAAAGAGCTTCAGTTACGTCATTATCGATGCAGGGCACGGCGGCCATGACAAGGGCGGCAATCATGGATTAGTCTATGAAAAACACCTAGCTTTAGACACCGCGCTGCGTTTGGAATACTACCTCAAACAAAAAGGCATTCGCACTAAGCTAACACGCCGAAGTGACGAATTTGTAACCCTACCTGGGCGCGTCAGCATTGGTAACCGCTATCGTAATTCTATCTTTGTAAGTATCCACTACAACCATGTCTGGAAACGTGACCCCTACGGCTTAGAGACTTTCTATTATGGCCGTGAAGGCAAAAAACTTGCGACCTATATCCAAAACGATATCTGCAGTAAGCTGAATACAATTAATCGTGGCGCCAAGCAGTCCAAGTTCTACGTTCTCAGAAACACAAAATACCCTGCAGTTCTTGTTGAGTGCGGTTTTGTCAGTAACAGCAAAGAGCGCTCTCGCATGAAACAAGCATGGTATCGGCAGTCTCTAGCCGAAGGCATCGGCGAGGGTATCATGAAGTATAAGAAAAGCTGGTAGCAGCCCGGTTAGCTCGCTCAGCTTGAGCGCGATATCATACCCTTGCGCGAGGCGTGCCGAGCGGAATGTAACAAGTGCTTTGCCACGTCTGTCCACGTCGATTTATCCGCCTCTGCAAGTGATTCGGACATGTTGCCGCCACTGCGGAAGAGCAGCTGGTAGGCGCGTTTGATATCGGCCCTTTCCTTAGGGGTAAATCCACCACGCCTCAAACCAATCACATTCAAACCGGCGAGTTCGTTGCGCCCATGCGCCATGCAATAGGGAGGCACATCACGGCTGACAACGGCGTTACCCTGAACAATTGCATATTGGCCAATATGGATGAACTGATGGAAGGCACTGCCGCCACCAAGAAACACATGCTCGGCCATCTTAACATGCCCAGCAACAAGCACATTATTGGCGAGCACATTATGACTTCCCATTTGAACATCGTGGGCAAGGTGAACACCCGTCATCAAGAAATTGGAATGTCCTACTGAGGTGCTGCCTCCTTCAGCGGCACTGCGGTGGATGGTCACGTATTCACGAATCACATTATCATCGCCGATCTCAACATTACTAGCGGTCTCAACCTTGAAGGAAGTATCCTGTGGATCTGCCCCAATAATCGTACCGTATCCCACGGTATTATTCTTCCCTAGCTTAGAACTCCCGGTAATCCATGCGTGAGCGCCGATGACCGATCCAGGACCAATTTCCACACCAGCATCAATGATACTGAAAGGCCCAACGGTAACGTCTTCAGCCAGACGAGCCCGCTCGCTGACAATGGCACTTGGATGTATCTCAGGCATAAAATGAATGTATTTGTGGATCCTGAATTTTCCAATGAATAAATGTCTTCATGGTCAGCTCAAGTTATCTGTTCTCTGATCTTTAGGTGAGCACTCCCGAAGCAGCAAAGCTGTAATATGGACTAGCGTGATGATCAGATGCACGCCCTACAATAAGGTGATCAACAAAACGCACCCGCATAGGCTCACAAGCTTCACGGATTTTCTTTGTCAGCATCATATCTTGCCTACTGGGGCTAGGGTCTCCTGAGGGATGATTGTGCACTAATACAAATGAGGCCGCTCCATGAATCAGCACATGGTGCAAGACATCACGTGGTTCACACAATGCGGTGTCCGTATTACCCTTGCTCAGTTCGATAGTCCGAGTAGCGCGCAGCTTGCTATCCAATAAAATAATCAGAACATGCTCTCGGCTCTCATGCGCTAAGCGTGGCGCCATAGCGTCATAGATCGCCTCGGCACTATTCATCACTGCCCGATTCATCTTCTCGCCAGCGCAACGTGCTCCTAATTCGAACGCCGCCATCATCTGAGCGGCTTTCGCCGGCCCAAGGCCGTGCTCGCTGGAGAGCTCTTTGACACTTAGTCCTCCCAGCTCAGTTAGGCTGCCATATTTTTTGAGCAAGCGCTGGCCAACTTCAATCGCACTGCTACCGACAACCCCGGTGCGCAGAAAAATAGCCAGTAACTCGGCATCGCTGAGCGCACCTGCACCGAGACGTGCCATACGCTCACGAGGCCGTTCGCCCGCTGGCAGATCTGGAATTCTCGCCATCTTAGCTGAAATTAATCTGGCAGGTAAACCATCGCGCTTGCAAGCGCTGCAATGCCTTCCTTACGGCCAACAAAACCCATGGTTTCATTGGTTGTCGCCTTGATGCCTATTTGACCCGTGGTAATACCTAGGGCCTGGGCAATGTTTTCCTTCATCGCCTCAGCATGGGGAAGTACTCGAGGTGCCTCCGCGATCATTGATGAGTCAACATTCTGAATGACGGCTCCACGTTCAGCACAAAGTTCACGACATTTTTCCAAAATCTTGAGCGAAGATATGCCCTCAATACTATCATCGGTGGGCGGAAAATAATGCCCGATATCGGGCAGACCAAGAGAGCCTAACAGGGAATCAGCAATAGCGTGACTCAGCACGTCTGCATCTGAGTGGCCAGCAAGCCCATGGCTGTGCTCTATTTCCACCCCGCCAAGAATAAGCGGGCGGCCTTCGGCAAATTGGTGAACATCATATCCTATTCCGGTGCGATACATAATAGTCGTTTAAAGAGTCTGGGGTAAAAAAGTAGATCTGAGAGCTGTTCGATTAGAGCGCGATGGTCTCACCAATGACGGGCAGGTGCAAGGTGCTTCCCCTCGCAGCAAAAGAGGCGCGTGCTGCTTCATGGTCCATCTCAATGTAGGGGAAAGTGTCAAAATGAACGCCTACCGCTTGTTTTACCCCTATCCAATCAGCACAAATGGCGGCATCTGCGTGACCCATGGTAAAGTTATCGCCTACACAAAGAACGGCCCAGTCGAGCTGGTGCAGCTCAGCGAGGATTTTCATATCATAGGTCAGAGCTGTATCGCCAGAGTAGTAGAAATTGGTCTGCTCAGACTCAATAACAAACCCACCGGGGTTGCCGCCGTAGGTTCCATCAGGAAGCACCGAAGAGTGCACTGCATTTACATATTTGACCTTCCCAAAGGGCAGCTCGACAGCACCACCATGATTGAGCGGGTGCGCGTTTTCACAGCCCTGCTCGGCCAGCCAGATGACGATCTCATAATTTGAAATCAGCACCGCACCAGTACGCTTCAAGATATCCACCGCATCCGCGATATGATCCTCATGACCATGTGATATCAATACATAATCGGCTTCAATTGTGTTCAGATCTATCTCACTAGCCATGGGATTGGGCGTAATGAAGGGGTCAAAAAGAATTTTCTTCCCCGCTACTTCAACACTGAAACAGGCGTGGCCGTAATACGTTAAATTTGTCATGATTGAGAGGTATTTGTTAGTGGGATGATCCGCCAACTACACATGGGTAGGAAAACACTACAGCTAGCCAACAACCAGAAAAAAAGACCGCTGGATACACCAACGGTCTTTCTGAAAATGTTGAACAGGCAGTGATGATTATTCACACACCTGACACTGTGGCGATACGCCTAGCGTCCGGGGATCACTGGCGCTCCTGGAGCAGGCGCGGCAGCTTTCTGAATGTCGACAAGCTCGAGCTCAAAAATCAACGCGCTATTAGCGCCAATTTTGGGACCCGCTGCACGAGCACCATAAGCAAGATTGGCAGGAAGGAAGATTTTCCACTTGGAGCCTACCGTCATGCTAGTTAGTGCCTCCTGGAAACCTGGGATTACCTGAAGAGTCATCGGAAATGCCTGACCCTCTGGGGATTTATCAAATTCAGTGCCGTCAATGAGAGTGCCACGGTAGTTCACCATGAAGCGTGTGCCGTTGTCAGCTGCGCCATCAGCAGGAGCTACATATTTTTGCTCACCACCCTGCTTGAGGACTTCATACTGCATGCCACTTGCGGTGGTTTTTACACCTTCACGTTTAGCATTTTCAGCAAGAAAGACATTTCCCGCTGCCAGGTTAACCTCCGCCTGCTTTGCTTGTCTGGCTTGCACGCTGCTGCCAAGAGCTTCCATCGCTGCACGTAGCTTAGCCTCGGGATATTCTGGCTCTGCTCCGCTGAGACCTATGAGAAAGCCTTTACCAAAAGCCTCCATGTCAATGTCACTTGACTCTAGACCTGAAGAGGCAAAACGCTGTGATGACTGCAGTCCGAGGATGTAAGAACTGATGTTTTTCACCTCGGCATCTGTCAGCTTTGGAGCTGGAGGAGTGGCGGGTGCTGCGGCATCCTGGGCGTTGAGAGTGGCTGTGCCGATAACACAGGCAAGACTGGCAACTCCAAGAACGGAAGTAATAGTAGTTTTATTCATAATTTGATTACGCGGATAATTCCTCAGCAAGCTAGATGTCATCATGCGCACTGTCCAGAGGTTTATCTCGCTAGTGGTG
Organism: Verrucomicrobiaceae bacterium; assembly: GCA_009937455.1. GTDB lineage: Bacteria > Verrucomicrobiota > Verrucomicrobiia > Verrucomicrobiales > Akkermansiaceae > Oceaniferula. The sequence goes on from JAACFN010000085.1 coordinate 11,997, forward strand.
CGCTAGTGACATGCTTGAGATGAGCCAATTTCATGAATCCACACGGCCCCTGAGCCAGCTGCGCATGGCATCCGCACTCATTACCGCAGGATTACCAAAATCCTCTTCCCCGGCTGCCTCCAACTCCGGAGGCAGGTGATCAATCACCTTTTCTAAATCACGATAATCCTTGATCTGCTCGCGCAGCACCTCGCCCATGGCTGCCGCATCCCCCTGATCAAATCCATATTTCCTCACCTGCTTTTCCAAACCAAACAGCAAAGTCTCCCATGTCGTCATCGGGCCCTGAGTGATCGATGCCGATTCCGCAGCAGAATCAATGAAGGCAAATGCAACTTGCTCAATCTCCACTCCACGCTTGAGTGCCGCGAGTATCCAATCGGTATCAAATGAGAAATCATAAACGGTTGGCTCAGCAATGATCTCCTTGAGCAAGCTACTATCATATAGTTTAAACGCTGCTTGAGTATCCAGTATACCCTTAGAAAAAACGGCATGACCAATCATGCGCTGCATGTGGCGAAGTACTTTAATACCAATGCCCCACCGTGCGCCCTCTTTGACCAAGACAGAATCTGCGTGCTTTCGATCACCCAGCACGACAGGCACCCCATTATCTACATATGGTTGTATCAACAAGCCAATCTGCCCCAGGTGCACCGAGTTGTCAGCATCGGTATAGATCACCGCATCCGCGCCATCATCAATCGCAGCCATCGCACCCATAATAATGGCACCTGCCTTGCGGGAGTCATCCGCGGAAGCAAGGTTAGCAAGAGGCCCCTCACTTGCCGGCAGGGCATCAGCGAGTGATAATACACTCACTTTATTTCCAAGCGAGTGCTTAGAAGCAACGCGTTTCGCGATATCTCCACTACCGTGAGGGCAGCCATCATCGACGGCATAGAGATGCCAATC
>JAACFN010000242.1 GCA_009937455.1 Verrucomicrobiaceae bacterium
TAGACAAAGAACAGGCATCGGCAAACGGCATCTGGGTGGCCAATACCCCAGGTGTTTTAGACAATGCCGTGGCCGAGCACGCCGTATGGATGATCGGAGCCCTTGCTCGTCAAGTTCATCACGCCCACGCCACTACCGCAGCTGGTGATTGGAAACCCGCCACTGGCATCGAAGTCAGAGGTAGAAAAATAACGATCCTTGGATGCGGTCGCATCGGCCGTAATCTCAGCGCCAAGCTTCACCACGGCATGGGCATGCACGTCACTGGCTATGACATCATGGAAGAGCCTAATTTCTCCCCTGCAGACGGTATCGATCACTACACAACCTCACTCGATGAAGCCATAGCTGACGCTGACTTCGTGCTCACCCTGCTACCCGTTCTGGACTCCACCAAACACATCGCCAACACCGCGTTCTTTAAGAAAATGAAACCTGGTGCTCGTTTCATCAATTCTGCGCGCGGGGCACTGGTGTGCGAGAATGATCTCTACGATGCCCTAAGCAGTGGCCAACTTGGAGCAGCCGCACTGGACGTCTTTGAAGCAGAGCCATACCAGCCACAAGACCCGGCCAAAGACTTACGATCTCTGCCAAACATTCTACTCACCCCGCACATCGGCTCCAACACTGCCGAGTCCAACGCTGGCATGGCAGAACACGCCGCGCGTAACGTGATGCAAATCCTGACCGAAGGTCCCGAAGCATGCCCGAACATCGTCAACCCTTGAACCAGTCCATCGTGCTGATGGGCGTGAGCGGCAGTGGCAAGTCCACTGTCGGCAAGCTGCTATCTGCAAAAACCGGCGCCCTGTTTTTTGATGGTGATGATTTTCACCCTGAAGAAAACATACGTAAAATGGCAAGCGGTAGCCCCCTCAATGACGAGGACCGCCGAGGCTGGCTCGAGGCACTAAGTGAGCTACTCAACCATCACGATCAGCCCATCATCATCGCCTGCTCAGCACTCAAGCAAAGCTACCGAGACATCCTGACCAGCGGAAACGTCACGCCACGCTTTGTCTACCTACAAGGTAGTAGGGAGTTGCTACAAGAGCGTGCCCATGCACGTTCGGGGCGAGAAGATCACTTCATGCCAGTCACCCTTCTAGATAGCCAGCTTGACACCCTTGAGCCGCCAAGCACGGACGCTCTTACCATTTCCATTGAGCTCCCACCTGAACAAATCACCGAAACCATCCTCGCATCTTGAATACTGTTTCCATCGAAGACCACAACGCCTTGGTTCAAGCCGCCTACCAAGCTCGCGGCTATCTTGCTGACGAAGCACGTGATGCTGCTGAAATGTGTGCCGCTGCCACCTGGCATGGCAACAACACCCATAACGCTATCAAGGCCCTGCATCTTGACGACCTGTTTGGCTCCAAAGCTGGCGGCTGCACGCCAGGAGCAGAGATCGAAGTCATCGAGAACCGTTTTTCTGCAGCCGAAGTATGGAACGCCCACAAAAAACTCGGCCAGTCCGTCGCCATCCAGGCCTTCAACCGTGCCATCGAGCTCGCAGACCAACACGGAGTCGGCATCGTCAGCGTGGACAACTGCTTCCACTACCTCTGGGGTGGCGGCTACGTCATTGATGCTGCCAAGCGTGGTTATATCGCCTACACTAACTGCACCTCATCTTTAGCAGAAGTCGTTCCCTTTGGCGGCAAATCCCCTACCCTCGGCACCAACCCCCACAGCTGGGGTCTTCCAACTCAAGATGCCGTTGGCTTTCCTCTCTGTATCGACTGGGCAACCTCCACCTGTGCCACCCCCATGGCCGCTGTTGACGCTGATGGCAACCCAACCCAAGACCCTAACAAAGTCACCGCACTCTTACCCTTTGGCGCTCATAAAGGTTACGGCCTATCCCTCATCAACGAACTGTTCGGAGCCTATATCGGCGGCTCGCTTCCGGCTCACCGCGGCCGCTCCCTGCCAAGCCAAGATGAGAAAAGCAGCACCTCGTTCTTTTTCCAAATCATCCACCCTGAGGCGATATCTGCTAAGAATTTTGCCTTGGGAAGAAACCAAGCCGAAAACGTCAAGGCCGTGATTGAGAACATCCTCGGACCCGGCAATGAAAATGCTATTCTCCCAGGCCAGCTTGAGGCTGAAGCCGCTACGCGCTCTGAGCAAGCAGGTGGCCTGCTCTTCTCTGACGCCGAGCTCGCTGAGCTCAACAAGTTGGCATCTCAGCTTAGCTTGCCCTCTCTCAATACCACATCATTGCTTTCTTAAGTAAATTTCCAGCTATTCGTTCCACCCCATGTCACACCTTCTCACCAGCAAGCTTGCCGAGACTATCTATACATCGATAGAGGGCCTCCCCATCGTGGATTACCACACCCACCTGCCCGCAGATGAGATTCTCAACGACCACCAATTTGAGAATATTTGGGAACTATGGCTCAAGCATGACCACTACAAATGGCGTCTGATGCGTGGCTGTGGTGTGGAAGAAAAGTTCATCACCGGTGACGCTAGCCCCTATGAAAAGTTTCATGCCTTCGCCAGTATTCTGCCACTGGCCATTGGTAACCCCGTTCATCAGTGGGCCCACATGGAGCTCGAGAAAATCTTCAACATCACCATTCCACTTAACGCTGAAACGGCAGAAGGCATTTGGAATCAAACCAACAGCGAGCTGAGCGATAACACCACGGTCAGCAAGCTACTCCAGCTCTTTAAAGTCAAACTCATCGCCACTACCGATGACCCCTTCGACGACCTATCCAGTCACAAGTCCATCGCGGCAAAAAATCACCCCACCCAGGTGCTACCCACTTTCCGCCCAGACAAGCACCTCTTTGAGGACAAGATCGATCTTAGCTCGCTGAAGCAACGCCACGACTACTTTCATGCCCATGGATGTCAGATGTCGGATCATGGGCTCAGCCAAATTCCCGCACCTGAGACACCACAGTATCAGGCTCTCAAATCCATTGCTCAATGGAACCATGAAAAAGGCTGGATCATGCAGCTCCACCTCGGACCACAACGTGAGGTCAACACCCGCCTTTCTAAGCGGCTCATTACCACAGACCGAGAGACTGATTCACTTCCTCAACGATCTCGATCAAAGCGACCAACTACCCAAAACCATCCTCTACAACCTCAATCCGAACGAGAGCACTTCACTCTGCGCTGCTCTCCAGAACTTCCAACAAGCGGCTTCCAAACCGCTTGCGCTCCCTCGCGGTCGCCCGCTCACGCCGGGCAAACTACAAAGTGGCCGAGAGCTCGCAGGACAAGCGAAATTACAGAGCGGCCGAGAGCTCGCAGGGCAAGCGAAATTGCAATACGGACCAGCTTGGTGGCACCTCGATCATGTGCGCGGCATCCGCGAACAACTCGACATCCTCACGTCTATGTCCGCCCTTGGCACCCACATCGGCATGCTCACCGACAGCCGCTCATTCACCAGCTACGTCCGCCATGATTACTACCGACGCATCCTTTGCTCCTTCCTCGCAGAAAAAGCGCAGTCCGGTGAAATGCCCAACGATCGAACCCTCTTGATCCAAACGGCGCAAAACATCGCCTACCACAACATCAAAAATTATCTCAACCTCTAACAAAAATGTCCTATCTCGACCAACTCTTTGACCTCGATAAAAAAGTCGCCGTCATCATCGGCGGCACCGGCGAACTCTGCGGACACATGGCCATCGGCCTCGCCAAAGCAGGAGCTGAAGTCGTGCTCGCCGGCCGCGACCAGGCAAAAGCCGACGACAAACTCGCCACCATCGAAGCGGCTGGCGGCAAGGCCTATTTTATCGCTACCGACCTCAGTGAAAAGGACTCACTTAACGAGCTCCGTGATGCCGTCATCGAGCGCTCCGGTAAGATTAATATCCTCATCAATGGTGCTGGGATCAACTCCCCTACCCCCTTCTTTGAGATCGAGAAAGAGGAGTTTCAAAACATTTTCGATATTAACCTACTTGCAACCATGCAAGCCTGCCAGGTCTTCGGTCAGTACTTCATCGATCGCGGAAAACCGGCATCCATCATCAACCTCGGCTCTATTTCAGGACTCAATCCCCTCTCCCGTGTCTTCACCTACTCTGCCTCCAAGGCAGCTGTGCACAACCTCTCCAAAAACCTCGCGCGTGAATGGGCTCCGCAGCAAATACGCGTCAACACCCTCGTGCCCGGCTTTTTCCCGGCGGAACAAAACCGCAAGGTTCTCGATGAATCACGCGTAGCCTCTATTATCGGCAAGACTCCGGCTGAGCGCTTCGGCACACCAGACGAGCTCATCGGCGCCACTCTCCTTCTCGCCTCTCACAAGGCAGGCAGCTTTATCACCGGACACGAAATGATCGTCGACGGCGGCTTCAACGCCATGACCATCTAAGCACTTTAATCACATGAAATATTACAGCACCATCATTGCACTTCTATTGCTTTGCGACATCTCTCGCCACTGTTAGCTACGATGTTCATCCCAGCGGCACAGTGGCAAAACCCCTCATTCTGCGCACCTACGTGCCTGATCCCGGGCTTGAAGATGCGGTACTCGGCAACCACGGCAAAGGGGCCCCGGCCTCCAAGTATTCACCCGGTGCGGGCAAAGATGTCAGTGGCGATCGCCAACCCATTGACGGCATTCCCGCCGCCATCGCGGTCAACCACGCCAAGGAGCTTTCCTACGTCTGGGACACCACCGAGTGCCGCCTGCTCTACGCCTGGAAAGACGGTTTCCTGGACATGACACCCTACTGGGGAGCGGGTGACCGAGGCAGCCGCAAGGGCTTTGGCTACGTGCCCAAGCTCGACGGTGTGCTCACCCATATGACCAAGGGGTATCACCCCATTCACATCAACGGCAAACCCGTCGGCATTCCCAAATACCTCGGCCACAGCCGCAAAAACAACCTGCCCACCTTCCGCTGGAGTGCGAACAACTCCGTCATCAGCACAGCCATTACCCCCATTTCAAAAAGTGACGGCGGCTCACTACGCGTCGAATACCGTGCCGAGGGAGATACCAAGCTCAGCTATCACGGCCCAGGCGATCAGGAACAGCTGGCACCCAATCATCTCGTAGTCACTATCCAACCTGACCCCGCTGTTGCCCAATTCAGCAAAAAGAAAGAGA
>JAACFN010000086.1 GCA_009937455.1 Verrucomicrobiaceae bacterium
CGGTCGTTGTCCGAGGCTTCGGGGTCATCGAGGATTGCAGCTACCTGTTTGAGGTGTGAGGTGCGGAGCTTGAAGCAGATTGCTTTGGACGCCTCGTTAGCCAGCAGGGTCAGAGCCTCTGGCGCTATCTTTAAGATAGTCGCGCCATCGCACTCGGTAGTGGAGATGCCTTTGCTGTCAATTTGCTCGTATTCGGTGGTGTCTGGGCCAAGTGGAAAGGGGTCTTGGTAATGAAATGGAGTATCTGACATGCTGACCATAATTAACGTTGGTGCAGCCATCTAGGCAACCTGAAACAGTGTAATTGGGGCAAATCTACAAGAAAATTGAGAATTTGATTAAAAATGGCTTGATTTGCTGGGGTAATCAGCTATCTCCAGCCCCCCGTTATGGCAAAGAAATCATGGATCGCGCGCAACAAGCGCAAACAAGTAACCGTCGCTAAGTATGCAGATCTGCGCAGGCAGCTCAAGCAAGAGAAGGACTACGTAGGCCTCAGCATGCTACCACGTGACTCAAGTGCCACCCGTGTGGTGAACCGCTGTGAATACACAGGCCGTCGCCATGGATTCCTCCGTCGCTTTAAGCTCTCACGTATTGCATTTCGTGAGCTCGCATCGCACGGTATGATCCCAGGAGTGACCAAGTCGAGCTGGTAAGCTTGGCTAAATTGTGATAAATTTTCGGCGCAAGGTGGTTCCCGTATAGGGTTTCCGTCTTGCGTCTTTTTCATTTAACCTTTGGTGCTCTTAACTTGATATGCCGCTCTACGAATATATTTCTGTATGTGCTGATGATCAGCAGCAGTCTTGCCGTATATGCGCCAGAGGTTTTGAATTGCGCCGACCAGTAGACCGCGCCCCCTTGGAAGTTTGTCCGCTCTGCAAAAATCCCATCAAGAAAGTCATTAGCAGGGTCAATACTCCCAAGATAACTAAACCGCTATCCATCAGTGACGCTAAAAAAGCAGGGTTCACCGTTTTGGAAAAGCGAGATGAAGGAGTCTACGAGAAACAGTAATGCATTTGGCGTGTTAAACTGTGGCACCTTCTGCTGCCTTGCCGACAGAGCCTCTTTTAAATCAGTTTACATAATTTCGTGACTTCGCACATTGATCAATTTTTGCTCTACATTGCCACCGAACGAGGCTTGTCGACAGCTTACCAGCTCTCTGTGCGCCAAACACTAGACGCTGTAGTCAAGTGGCTTGAGGGTAAAGGTGTGTCGGATTGGAATGATGTCGGCACTGAGGACCTTTCTCATTATTTATCAGGACAGAAGGACCAGGGAATATCGGCATCTTCACTGCGTATCAGCATGGTTCATTTGAAAATATTTTTTCGTCGATTGGCAGGCTTGAAAGTCATTGATGCTGACCCCGCTGAGCCACTGCTGCCGCCAAGGGCTGAACAGAGTCTGCCGGAGACTCTCAACGAGCATGATGTAAGTTCGATTCTCCAAGCAGTTGATACCGCAAAGTTATTGGGGCGCAGAGATCTTGCTATCCTAGAATTGTTTTATGCATCTGGCTTACGATTGTCTGAGCTTTGCAATGCTCGGATTGAAAATATGGACCTTGATGAAGGTTTTATAAGAGTCACCGGAAAAGGCGGCAAAACAAGAATTGTCCCGGTTGGAGGCAAGGCGAGAGAGGCGGTTACTGACTATATGAAAAACGAACGTTCAGAGCTGGTGAAAAGCAAAACATCGTCTTGGATATTTCTCAGTATTCGAGGGGGCAGGTTGAGTCCTGAGCGGGTAAGAGAAATTGTGAAGCAACGCGCGAGGAATGCTGGCATTGAGCAAAATGTATATCCCCATTTACTTCGCCATTCTTTTGCCACCCATTTACTGCAAAACGGGGCGGACTTACGTGTTATTCAAGATATGTTGGGCCACGCTGATATTGCAACGACGCAGATCTATACGCACGTTGATCAGAAAGGGCTTAAGTCCATGCACCAAAAATTTCATCCGCGTGGCTAATGGAGTGGCTCATGATGGGCACGCTTAAATTAGATTTGGTCTGCAGGGCGTGGGTCAAAGCTTTTCCTTGTTGGCCTCGGTAAGTATTTCATCATCGAGGTAGGCCTCTTCAAGCATGTCGCGTGCCCAGTTTTCCTGCTTGGCGAGGTGCTGAAGTATGCGATACGCCATAATTTGCACCGCGGGAATATCACTCCAGATGAGCTCCCCTAGGTTGCGCCATTGGTCGGCTACGATAAGTTCAGGTTGCTTGATTTGGTCAATGGCATCTTCGCAGATCATGATGCAGCGTGATAGCTTTGGATCGCTTGTCACCGGAGGGATTTCGTAGGTATGCAATGGCACGCCTGACGCGCCAGTGAGCTCGCATTTTGACTTAGATCGGCGTGCGAGATCCTTGCCAAAAGCAGATAGAGTCATCTGCCTTTGCTGGTGCGCATCGTAACCTTTAGTCATTGGTACAATACTAACATATCAATGACCCCCATCAACGCGAAAGATGCGTTGATCGTATTACTGATCAATGAGACTAAGCTCGACGGGGCAGGGCTTATTTGAAGTCAACAATCACATCATCAAGTTGATCGATGAGCTCTTGGATGGATTGCTCCGTTTCATTACCCATATTAGAGATGCGGAATGTGATCCCCTTAATCTTGCCATAGCCACCATTGATCAAGACGTTGTGCTTAGCACGTAGTGCTTTGATGAAACCGGCCACATCAAATTCACCATCTTTGTTATCAATCGCCGTTAGGGTTTTGGATTGATAGCCTTCAGGTGCAAAGTTCTTAAATCCATGTTTGGCGACCCATGCATGAATCATGCTGTTGAGCTTGGCGTGGCGTGCGAAACGGGCTTCAAGGCCTTCTGCCATGATACTGTCAACTTTTTGCTTAAGCGCATACATCAGAGAGACGGCTGGTGTCGACGGGGTGTTATTTTTTACTGCGTTTTTCTCAAACTCGACAAAGTCAAAGTAATAGCCTCGTCCCTCCGTCTGTGAGGCTCTTTCTAACGCTGCTTCCGAGATGGCAAAGACTGCGAGGCCAGGAGGAAGCGCGAGTGCTTTCTGAACACCTGCAAGAACAACATCGATGCCAAGTTTGTCCATTTCAACGGGTACGGCAGATAGCGAGGAGACAGTGTCCACAACAAGGAGCACGCCAGGGAACTCTTTTACGACAGCAGCGATTCCAGCGAGGTCATTCATGACGCCTGTGGAGGTTTCATTATGCACCATGGTGACTGTATCAAATCCACCTTCGCTAAGCTTGGCGCGCACGGCTTCAGGGTCGATGGGCTCACCCCATTCAACTTGCACTTTGTCCGCCTGCTTGCCGCAGCGCTGAGCCACGTCATACCATTTGTCAGAAAATGCTCCGCAGCACAAATTGAGTACCTTTGTTTGCACAAGGTTGCGAATGGCGCCTTCCATGACTCCCCATGCTGAAGAGGTGGAAAGATACACAGGACGTTTGGTTCCTAAGATCTGCTGTAAACCAGGCTGAATACTGGCATAAAGGGCTTCAAAATCGCCACCTCGGTGGCCGATCATGCCTTGGCACATTGCCTCGTAGGTTTCTGGGGCAATATCCACCGGGCCGGGGATGAATAACTTGGGTAATTTAGTATGATTGGTAGCGGACATCGCGGTGAGTATTCTCGAATTTAGGGTCTTGTCAAAGCCAGAGATTGTCAGAATTTGAACAGGTGCCTATTTTCATAAAGCTTGACCAAATTAGACCGTCTCAATAATGTATAGATGCCATTAGCAGGGTTTTACTGGTGTAATCATCAGCCTTGTTCCCCAAGCATTTATTCATATATCTTCTATCTCTTTTTATGATGTCCCATTCACTCAGGTCCACTAAGCTGATCTTCTTTTTATTGCCCCTGTGTTTACTTTCCTCATGTAATTACCGTGCGCTCTCAAAAGAGAACGAAGAACTCAAAAATAAAAAAGCTGAGCTTGCAGAAAATGTAAAGAAGCTGAAAGTCAAGATTGCTGAAGACACGATTGATCATCATGCTTTACTTGAACAGGCGGAAATAGAGCTGCGGAAAACTGAACAAGATCACCAGGTAATCCAATCGGCCAATACTGAGCTTAAGAACAAGCATGCTGAGCTTAAGCAACAGTATGCCGAGGATAAAAAAAACTACATCATCAAGTAATGAAGCTAACGGAATCAATCATTCGAACCAATGATTTGTGGAGGAACAATGGGGCAGGGCTTTTACAACGAAAAATCTTAATAATCACATGAAACGTTTTTTTTCGGTACGCTATATCATCCTTCTGATTGCTGGTCTGGCAATAATTTATTATTTTCACATCACTAGAAAAAGGTTCGCAGATGGAAATGCTGAATTGAAAATCGAATTGGCTGATCTCAAAAGCGAGTGGATAGCACTTCGTGTTCAGGAAGGGGAATCAGCTTATGCGAAAGAAAAGCTGATTGAAGTTAATAAGAGGATTGAGAGTCTCAATGATGAAGCTGCCGAAATTCGCCAGTCGGTGAGCACCGAGCAGCTCGCGGTTGAATCGCTTGAGAAACGTAAAAAGGCTCTTTTCTTCGAATATCGCGAACAAGTGCGAAGGCAGGCTAAAGGGTTGCGCTTTGATAAAATGACGACGCCACAAGGCAAACGCTATGAAAATATAGAAATTACAGAGGTTCGCCCTGATGGGATATCGTTCAGATTTGGTTCGGATGGCTCTGCTTCGGCACGTGGAGTAGGCTTACACGAAATCCCCAAGGAGTGGATTGATTATTTTATGTATACTGACGCTGAAGTGGCCGAGGCACGTGCTAAGGCTAAGTGAAGCAAGTGCACGGTCAATAAAAGGCCCCTAGTGGTTATCTGGAGAGAGACCAATTAGGTCCAGGGGGATGCTAGCCTGAAGCTCAGAATTACTGGGATTTGTCGCCGATATCCCTTGCATTTCGGGAAGAATCTGCTTTATTCCCGCTTCCCGCACTAGGGCTGACTGGCAAGGAGCTGGTCTGAAACTAATATTACCATGAGTACAAATACCGAAATTAATCCCGCCGACTACCAGCTGCACGAAGGTGACACTGGCAGTGCTGACTTCCAAGTAGCGCTTCTTAGTAAGCGTATCAAGCACCTCACCGAACACATGGGTGAGCACAAGAAAGACTTCGCAAGCCGTCGCGGTTTGCTTACGATGGTCGCCCAGCGCCGTAAGCTTCTTGATTACCTTAAAGGTCAGTCAGAAGAGCGCTATGCTAAGCTCGTGAAAGGGCTTGGGCTACGCCGATAAATCAATTTTTAAAACGGTCACAGTATAAACTGTGGCCGTTTTGCTTAAGCCTTCAGTTCAGCGTCCTTTGTCTCACGCTATCTGCGGGCTTCGGCTCAGCCTTAGAAAATTTTCATCAGGTCGTTCCTATGACCTTGATTACCCTTTCCCAACTTTGATTTAAAAGTTGGAGGCTTTGTCCGAAAACAAAACCAAGAGACGCCTGCCCTCATCTGCTAATAAAAATAAAAAACAATCAGAACGCACATTGCGTCACACGAGGGCAAACCAACAAAAGAAGAAAATAAGAAAATGAATATGAATATTGAAAAAATAACGATCCCTGTGGGGTCGAACCCGATCACCATTGAAACGGGTAAGCTGGCCAAGTTGGCCGACGGCGCCGTTCAGGTGCAATCTGGAGAAACCGTGCTGCTTGTCACTGCTGTTTCCCAAACCAAAATTCGTGAGGGCCAGACTTGGTTCCCACTTTCCGTTGAATACAAAGAGCGTGCTGCCGCCGCTGGTGTTTTCCCCGGTGGCTACTTCAAGCGTGAAGGACGTCCTACCGAAAAGGAAATTCTCACATGCCGTATGACAGACCGTCCTTTACGTCCGCTTTTCCCGAAAGGCTATCTCTACGATACTCAAATTGTTGCCCTGATGCTTGCCGCTGACGGAGTTAACGATGCTGATATCTTGAGCATGAACGGAGCATCTGCTGCCCTTTGCATCTCTGATATTCCCTTCGCAGGCGCTATCGGTGCTGTTCGCGTCGGTCGTGTTGATGGTGAGTTTATTGTAAACCCTACTTTCGAGGAGCGCGAAGATAGCGATCTTGATCTTGTCTACGTCGGTAACAAAACCGAGTGTATTATGATCGAAGGTGCTGCTAATGAGATTCCTGATAGTGAGTTTGTCAAAGCTCTCCACTTCGCTCAAGGCCATGTTGCTACTATCGTAACCGCTATCGAGGAACTTGCCGCTAAGGTGGGCAAGCCTAAGCGTGACTACACCGTAACCGTAGCCAAGGAAGACCTCCTTGAAATCGCTTATGAAGTTGCCGGTGACCGCATCGAAGACGCTATCTACGCCCCCAACAAAGTTGAGCGTGGCAAGAAAGTTGGAGCACTTCGCGACGAGGTGGAAGCCACACTCAAGGAGCGCGTTCCTAGTGTTTCCGAGTTTGAAATCGAGCAGTGTTTCGAATACATCCAGAAGAAGGCATTCCGTATTGCAATCATGGAAAAAGGCGTTCGCGCTGACGGCCGTGACATCGATACCCTCCGCGATCTCTATGCTGAGGCGGGAACACTTCCTCGTGTGCATGGTTCGTCCATCTTCGCACGTGGTGAGACCCAAGCACTCGCAACAGCGACCCTCGCACCAGCTGACGAGCGTCAATACTTTGACAACTACGCCGGTGGTGAGGACAGCAAACGCTTTATCCTTCACTACAGCTTCCCTCCATTCTCCGTGGGTGAAGCCGGCCGCTTCGGTGGTCTGAATCGTCGTGAAATTGGTCACGGTGCTCTTGCTGAGCGCTCCATCGAGCCAGTCATCCCAGCTGAAGCGGACTTCCCATACGCCATGCGTGTGACCTCCGAGGTGCTTGAGTCCAATGGCTCATCCTCGATGGCTACGGTTTGTTCCGGTGTCATGGCTCTACTTGATGCAGGTGTGCCACTTATCCGTCCTGTCGGCGCTATTGCCGTTGGTCTCGTTACTGAGATGGACGAAAATGATAACATCAAGGAATACAAGACCTTGCTCGACATCATTGGATCAGAGGACTTCTACGGCGACATGGACTTCAAAATCTGTGG
>JAACFN010000087.1 GCA_009937455.1 Verrucomicrobiaceae bacterium
GCGCTTAAGTCGCATACCACAACGCTCTGTGCAGATCCCTGCGCATTGGGAGCACCATGGGTCACTAGGCAATTACAAAACTTCTACCGTAAGATCACCACACATGCCCCGTGGCTTTGGCGTAAAATTTATGATTCAACCGAACGCCAAGACTTTTCGAAAAAGCGCCTGCCTTTCATGCGTAAGCCCGAGCAAAAACTGCGCGAGCTCATCCTAGAATTCAAACCTGACGCCATCCTCAGCACCTACCCTCTCTATCCGTATTTCATTGAGCGTATTTTCAACCAAGGCATTTCCCGAGTCCCGGTATTTACCGTTGTTACCGATTCTATTGCGATCAACGCAGCTTGGAGAAAAGCCCCCACCGACTTCTGGCTGGTAACTGACCAGCACACCAAGGACTCCCTTACCCAACAAGGGCTCGCTGAACATCAAATTATTGATACCGGATTCCCTGTTGACCCACACTTTGCTGACCTCCAGCCGGTTGACTCTGAGGATAGACTCGAACCCTTACGTATTCTCTATTTCCCAACACCCAAAAAACCGCACGTCAGGCGTGTTTCACGCGAATTACTTGAATCCACCGGTCCTGATAGCGAGCTCACCATCGTCCTCGGCAAGCATCTCAGAAAAATTCACTGCAGAGCCAAAGAAATCGAAGAACAATATCCAGGGCGTGTCACCATCAAAGGCTGGAGCAAAAAAGTTCCAGAGCTACTCAATAGCCATCACCTTGTAGTGGGGAAAGCGGGCGGCGCCACCGTGCATGAGGCCCTCGCAGCAGAATGCCCTATGCTGATTCACCACTTAGTACCAGGACAAGAAGAAGGCAACCTCAGCTTACTCCATCGCTTTCATGGTGGTGATCTTGCTGAAAATGAGGGCTCACTATCTGATCACCTTGCTCAAATGCTTGCCAATGACGCCTCCATCTGGCGAAACATGAAACGAGATCTTGCACAGCACTCGCGCCCCTCTGCAGCCCAACGAGCTGCTGACTTCATCCTCAAGCAAATCAGCTCAGACACACAAACTGACTAAGAAAACTTACCCCTTATCCAACATGATTAACAAGCCAGACAGTAAGCCGATGGATTTCCTTTTTGATATTGGCAACGTCATCGTTCACGTCGATTTCATCTCTTCACTCAAAAAACTAATGCCTGAGGGTATCGATGAACCCGAAAATAGGCTGCACCGATTACTTGAGCGCAAAGATGAGTTCGAAGCCGGACGCATATCTCCTAAAGACTATTTCCCGTGGGCAGCTGAAACGCTTGGCTTCAGTGGAGAACTTGAAACATTCATGGAGGCATGGATTGACATCTTCAGCCCTAACGAACCCATGTGGAATACGATTCAAGCCTTACATCGCGCCAAGCATCGGCTCATCCTCTTCTCCAACATCAACGAACCACACATTCACTTTTTACAAAAACAATATCCTGTTTTCCAATGCTTTGCAGGTGGCGTTTTTTCTTACCAAACAGGCCACATCAAACCTGAGCAGGAAATTTACCAATTGGCCATCAAGCAATATGAGCTCGCACCAGAGAGAACAATTTATATTGATGATCTGCCTGGCAATATTGAAGGCGGCAAAAAAGCCGGCCTTATTTGCCACCAATACCATGCTGATCGTCACAATGAATTCCTCAACTGGCTCAATGATATCAACTGACCCAGCCCCTGTCCCTCCCTGCTCAAATTAATTTTTCATATTGATAGTTGGCTTTTGGACCTCAGATAGCTAAACACAAGCATGCCTGAGGAGAGCAGAATATTAGATATTGAGGCTCTTGAGTCGGCTATTCAGAACCGTGATGCCGCAGCCTTTGGCACAAGTGCAGAGGACCTTCACTACGCCGACCTAGCTTCTGTTTTTCAGGATCTGGACAATGATGAAGCTCGCGGTTTTTTCACGCAGCACATCAGCCTCAATAGCTTTCCCAACATCCTTGCCGAGCTGCCTGACGCTCTGATTGAAGAGACCTTAGAGCGCTTCGATGAGAGCGCACAGCGTGAGATCTTACGTAAGCTCGTCGATGATGACCGTACTGACATCCTCCAAGATGTCAGCACTGAGGCGCGTAAGCGTTACCTCGCCATGCTCAAGCCTGAGCAGCAAGAAACCACGCGCAGCTTGATGCGCTATGAGGAAGACACGGCTGGCGGCAGGATGACCACACAAGCGGCGCGCATTAGCCTAGGCGCTACGGTCAAAGAAGCTCTCGAAGTTCTGCGCGAATACAAAGATTCCGCTGAATCACTCGCCCGCATTTACGTGGTTGATGAAGATGGGCGCCTTAGAGGAAAAATCCGTTTGCGCGAGCTCGCCTTCAACTCATGGGACACCTTAGTGGAAGACATCATGGATCAGGCAGACCTCTTTATTCTCGCCAGCACAGACCAAGAAGAGGCCGCCCAAATGTTCACTAAATATGACATGACCTTGCTGCCTGTCGTTGATGAGTATGACCATCTACTTGGTGTCATCACCCACGATGACGTGCTCGAAATCATCGAAGAGGAATCTACCGAGGATATCGAGAAAATGTCAGGTATCGCCGGTGAACAATCTGAGCAAACCTATCTTAACACCTCTGTAGCTACCCACTTCAAGCGCCGCTTTCCATGGCTTTTGGTCCTAGCCCTTCTGGCTATCTCTTCAGGTTACGTGATGCTGCGCTTTGAACATATGCTCAGTAGCATCTATCTTCTCGCGCTCTACCTGCCAATGGTTGTCGCTGCAGGCGGAAACACCGGCGGCCAAGCAGCCACCATGGTCATTCGTGCCATGTCACTTGGTGAGTTGGAAGCTGGATCAACCGCCAAAGTCATCGCCAAGGAGCTTTTTCTTGGCATCTTTCTGGGGGCGACCCTTGGCTGCTGCATCGCCCTGATCACCCTTTTCGTCCTGCCTATCTTCAATCCGCCTTTGCCGGAAAACATCGCCATGAGCACCTTTGCCCTTGCCGTATCTGTAGCCCTCGGAGCCCAGATCACCACCTCTACCCTCTCAGGAGCCTTGCTCCCTCTTGGCGCGCGAGCCATCAAACTTGACCCCGCCGTCGTCGCCGCTCCCGCTATTACTACCCTGGTTGATATCTCAGGCATGGTGATCTACTTCACCGCTGCTCAGGCCATCTTATAGCCTTTCTGTGATCTAGTTGAACCATGCTCTGGTAGAACACTATCCCATCATCATGATGATGAAAAAAGCGCCCGTGACACAGGGCCACGAACGCTTGAAATTGATTGGACTCGTTAGGCTGGCTTGTTGCCAGAAAAACGTAGCTGAGAGCTTAAAGCATCCCCACTAGCGTCTTGCCCATGTCTGAAGGAGTCTCTGACACGGCAATACCGCACTCTGCGAGAATGGCTTTTTTTGCATCAGCTGTGTCTTCAGCGCCACCGACAATGGCACCCGCGTGCCCCATGCGGCGGCCTGGAGGCGCCGTAGCACCTGCAATGAAACCAGCAATCGGCTTGGAGCAGTTGTCTTTGGCCCAACGGGCAGCTTCTGCCTCAGCATTACCACCAATCTCACCGATCATGATAATTGCCTCCGTCTCCGGATCATCGTTAAACATTTTCAACACATCGAGGTGCGAAGTTCCATTGATAGGATCTCCACCAATACCGACACAAGTGCTCTGGCCATAGCCGAGCTCTGTAAGCTGATAAACGGCCTCGTAGGTCAGGGTACCTGAACGGGAAACAACTCCTACGTTACCTCGCTTATGGATGTAACCTGGGGCAATGCCAATACGGCAGCCACCGTGAGAATCTTCACCACGACCTGGAGTAACGATGCCAGGGCAATTAGGACCAATCAGGCGAGTCTTGCTACCCCTCATCATTTCCTTCACACGCATCATATCTGCCACTGGAATTCCTTCCGTGATACAGACAACGAGATCAAGCTCAGCATCAACAGCCTCTAAAATGGCATCTGCAGCAAATGGAGGTGGCACGAAGATCGCGGAAACTGTGGCTCCGGTTTCTTGAGCGGCCTCTGCACAGGTGTCAAAGACGGGAGTCTTCTCACCAAAGATCTGGCCTCCTTTTCCGGGAGTCACGCCGGCGACGATTTGAGTGCCGTAATCCAGACTTAGCTGAGCATGTTTGCCGCCAAAGCCTCCGGTGATGCCCTGCACGAGCACCTTGGTGTTTTCATCAACTAGAATTGACATAATAAAATAAGTTTAAGGTTGAGGATTAAGCGCTGACAGCTGCGACAGCTTTTTGAGCTGCGTCGTTAAGACTTTCAGCAGTGATAACATCAAGGTCAGAATTGGCGATCAACTCGCGGCCTTGGGCGACATTCGTTCCCTCTAGGCGAACAATCAGTGGAATACTCAAACCGGTTTCTTTCGCGGCTGCTAGGATACCCTCAGCAATGATGTCACATTGCATGATACCACCGAAGATATTAACCAAGATACCCTTTACCTTGGGATCCCCGAGGATAATTTTGAAGGCTGCCGATACTTGCTCCTTGCTCGCTCCACCTCCTACGTCGAGGAAGTTAGCAGGATCACCACCATAATGTTTGATGATATCCATGGTAGCCATGGCCAAGCCAGCGCCGTTGACCAAACAAGCAATGTCACCGTCCAAGCCAATATAGTTCAGGTCAAACTTGGATGCTTCGACCTCACGAGGGTCTTCCTCATCAGTGTCGCGGTAGGCGACAATATCAGGGTGACGGTAAAGGGCGTTATCATCGAAACCAAACTTAGCGTCGAGTGCGAGGATATCGCCATCAGGAGTAACCACCAGCGGATTGATCTCAACCATCGAACAGTCAGATTTCAAAAACAGCGAATATAGATTCTTGATGAGCTTACCAAATTGCTTGGCCTGATCGCCAGTAAGCTCCAGTGCCTTAGCGAGCTTGCGAACCTCGTAGCCTTGCAGTCCAGCCAAAGGGTGAATGAATTGCCTAACGATTTTATCGGGTGTGCTCTCTGCAACTTCCTCGATATCCATACCGCCCTCGGTGCTAGCAACAATAACGGGACGACATGTCTCGCGGTCCATCAGGATGGCAAGATAGAGTTCACGTTCAATATCAACCGCCTCTGCGATCATGACTTTACTGACTAACTTACCCTCTTCACCCGTTTGTTTGGTGACCAGTGTTTGACCAATCATCTTTTCAGCAAACTCAGCAATCTGCTCAGGAGTCTCAACGAGATGAACCCCACCCTGGAAACCGTTCTTAAAGGTCCCCTTACCTCGGCCACCAGCGTGGACTTGAGCTTTGATGACCAATTGTTTGCCCCCGCCATTAGCAATAATGGCACGAGCTGCGGCTTCCGCCTCTTCAGCTGTTCCGGCTACCTGTCCATTAGGACTGGCAACGTCGTATTTTTCAAACAGCTCCTTCGCCTGATATTCGTGGATATTCATGACATAATGCGCAGCATAAGCGCGGACGTCGGGAAGCTAGGAGGATGCATGCAAGGGGTCAAGGTGCTAATAAGCAAATATCAACACCAGCGCCAAATAATAAGACAATCCGCTTGGCTATCAGCGCTTATTGGGTGAATTATACAACCACATGAAGTTACTACCCTATTTGCTTATCACCCTGTCAGCACTCAGCCTGATTTTTTCGCCTGCTGGATTAGCTAAGCAAAGCGTTGAGAAAGCCACACCTGGCTGGGCTCATCAGCAAAGTGACATCAAAGCAGACTCAAGAGCCGTTTATGGCACACTTGACAACGGCATGCGCTACATTGTCCTAGGCAATCAACAGCCCCCGGGAAGGGTCAGCATGAGGCTACACATCGCAGCCGGTTCTTTGATGGAGCGCGATGACCAGCGTGGAGTCGCTCACTTTCTTGAGCACATGGTTTTTAACGGCTCCAAGAACTTCCCCGATGCCAGCAAACTCATCCCACAAATGCAGCGCCTTGGCATCGCCTTTGGTGCCCACGCAAATGCCTACACCTCATTTGACGAAACCGTCTACATGCTCGACTTGCCCAATAACGAATCCGACACACTCAAGCTCGGCTTTGACGTCATGCGCGACTTTGGTGACGGAGCCTTCCTACTCGAATCTGAGATCGACAAAGAGCGCGGCGTCATCCTGTCAGAAAAAACCTCACGTGACTCTGTGCAGATGCGCCTCATGGAAAAGCAATTCGATGCCCTGCTGCCTGACGCCCTCCTCGCGAAACGCTTCCCCATTGGCACTGAAGAAATCATCAAGTCTGCCCCCCGCTCGGCCTTCACCGACTTTTACCGAGATTATTATAACCCTAGCCGCATGACCTTTGTCTACGTTGGTGACTTCGACCCTCAAGAGGCAGAGCAGAGAATCATCGCCACCTTCGGCAGCATGAAAACCCCCGAAATTGCAGTCAATCCCCCTAAGCTCGGCAGCCTCCCTAGTGGGCATGGTTTCAAAACCCTCACCATGGCAGACAAAGAAGTAGCCACCACAGACCTCACCCTTACCGTCATCAAACCCTTCCAACCTAAAAACGACACCAAAGCGACCCGTGCCGACAAACTCCCCCTCAGCCTGGCCCACTCAATTCTTAGCCGCCGCTTTTCAATTCTCGCTAAAAAAGAGAACTCTCCAATCACCAGCGGTAACGCCTACCATTATGATCTTTTCAAATTCACTAAAATAGGCGGCATCTCCGTGGACGCCAAAGACCACAACTGGCAGGCCGCGGTGCCCGTTCTCGAGCAAGAACTCCGTCGTGCCATCCAATATGGTTTCACCGAAGCTGAGCTAGAAGAAATCAAAGCAAACTTGATCAACTCCTACGAGCTCTCCGTCAAGGCCGAGCCAAGCCGCAAAACCAACGACCTCGCATCCTCACTAGCCAGACACGTGCACAAGGATGCTGTTTTTTCAACCCCTGCAGACGATCTAGCTATCCTACAGGAAAACATCTCATCAATCACCCCGGAAACCTGCCACCGTGCACTGAAAGAATTCTGGGATACCGAGGACATCACCTTAGTGCTTACCACCAATGAAGCTCTGGAAAATGCCGATGAGACCCTCGATAGCC
>JAACFN010000243.1 GCA_009937455.1 Verrucomicrobiaceae bacterium
CATGTTGCGGATGAGTTTGATCAGTCACTGCTGGCGGAAGTCATCACCGACGAAGCGATTGCGTTCATTGAGAAAAATCAGAAGCGGCCGTTCTTTTGTTATATCCCTCATGCTCATGTCCACAAACCACGCTATGCCCGGCCCGAGTACCTCGAACGTGCGGAGGGGAACGTCGACCGCGCCCACGTGGAGGAGGTGGACGACAGCATCGGGCGCGTTCTCCAGACCTTGAGGGATCTCAAGCTGGATCATAACACCCTGGTAATTTTTACCTCCGACAACGGCCCAGCCGGCGGCATGAGCAGTGGTCCTCTGCGGGGGGCAAAAGGAGGTAAGAAATATGAGGGTCACATGCGGGTACCCACGCTCGCCTGGTGGCCGGAAACCATACCGAGCGGCAGCACCAGCAAAGAAATCGGAGTGACCACCGACCTGCTTCCCACGCTGGCAAAACTGACCCATTCCCAAGCTCCCACCGATCGGATCATGGACGGCAAAGACATCTCCGATATGCTTCTTGGTAAAAAGGGTGCCCGATCCCCCCATCAACTTCACTTCTATGAGAACGAAGGAATTCGCAGGGGAGACTGGAAGCTGGTTAAGAAAAATTCAAAAGCCAGAAGCAAGCTGGAGCTGTACGATCTGTCCAAAGACCTCGGGGAGAGAAAAGACCTGTCCGGTAAACATCCGGAAATGGTCCAGGAACTGGATCGTCTCTTAAAAGAACACGCATCCAGTATTGCCAACAATCTGCGCCCCGCTGGCTTCGCCAAAAACCCAAAGCCCATCCTCAAGGAAGCGGGAGATCTACCTTCACTTAAGAAATATATCGAAAAATAGAGAAAACAGTAACATCTTAACTTCATGCAGCTCAAAACACCATTACATACATTTTGCAAAATCGTAGCAGCAGGATTACTCCTAATGAGCCCTATGGCATGGGCTGAGGCGGAGCGACCAACCCAGCCGAACATTCTCCTAATCGTCGTTGATGATCTGGGCTGGCAAGACGTCAAGTGTTATGACATCGATGAACCATCTCCCATGGAGACCCCGCACATGGATGACCTTGCTAAGCAGGGAGTGCTCTTTCGCCAGGCCTACTCCCCAGCACCCGTCTGTTCGCCAAGCCGGGCGGCAATCCTGAGTGGGATTCACCCGGCCCGCGCCCAACACGTCGGTGTGGCCGGCGGCAATCCGCCGCGCCCCCATAATCTCAAGGGGTCACGGATGATCACACCTTGGGACCGCGGCAGCTTGGCCCCGCAGCTCCCAAACATTGCTACCGCCCTTCGTAAAGAGGGCTACGCGACTGGCCACTGTGGCAAATGGCATCTCTCTAAGAACAAGGAAGGTGGATCGCAGCCGACTGACGTCGGGTTTGACTGGAGTCGCGAAAACCAGGGGGTCCAGAATAAGATGATACCTCATCGTATGACCGGCTTCGCCACCCGCGCTGAGGATGATCCATACCGATTGGATGAGAACGGGTTTCCTCGTGACCAAAACAATCTGGATAGATAAACCCTTCTTCCTCTATTATGCCACCTTTCTGGTTCACACGCCCATCCACATGCGTAGCCGTGAACTCCTCGACAAGTATGTGGAAAAGCTCGGCGTTGAGATTCCAGAAAACCCGCAGCAGTGGGTTCAAGAAGGGCAGTCCAACCCGTTCTACTGCGCCTCGGTCGAGCAGCTAGATTATTACCTGGGCCAATTGTTTTCCTATCTCAATGAGACCGACGACCCACGCTGGTCAGGGCACAAACTCAGCGAGAACACTTATGTCATTCTAACATCCGATAACGGCGGAATGGAGGGGGTGCCGGAGGTTGAAAAAATTGCCGAGAACGCTCCGCTGGACGAGGGCAAGATCCATCTCCAGGAAGGGGGTGTGCGCGTGCCACTCATCATCAAGGGACCGGGTGTCAAAGCAGATACGGATTCTAATGTGATGGTGAACGGGCTGGACTTTTACCCCACGATCCTGTCGCTAGCTGGTGCGTCAAAAGAGACCGGCCAGAAGTTCGATGGCTGTAATTTATCGACTCTTCTGCATAAAGATCCCACCGACTCAAATCTGGTGCGGGATGCGGGCGGCAATATTCGTGACACGCTGATGTGGCACTTCCCCAGCAGTGTTTGGATAGAGAGCTCCATTCGGGTTGGCGACTACAAGCTCATGCGTAACTATGACCACCGCGGTGGCCCAAACAGCCGCTGGCGAGGGACTCTAGCACCACCTCTAGAGCTTTACCGCCTTTACAATACGGAAAATGGCGCGCCTGTCCGGGTGGACATTGAGGAACAGAATAACCTCGTGGAATCCATGCCAGAAAAGGCCCAGGAGCTCAATGAGCGCCTGACAAAGATGCTCACCGAGATGAACGCCACCTACCCGTCTTATAACCCGCATTGCATCGCCAAGCTCCCCCATCAGGAAAAGATCCCCACCGTCCTGAGCCATCAACAAGCAGGCAAAAAGGTTATATTCACCTACAAGCAACAAGGCGCAGGCGTGGTCAAGGCTAACCTGATTTACACCACTGATGGAGCCCATCCACGTGCAGATTGGCTCAGCATACCCGCTAACCTACAGCCCGCCCAGAAGATCGAAGCCACGCTGCCACCAAGCGCCACGCATTATTTCATCAATCTAATCGATGAGAATAACTTCCTCGTAAGCTACCCAGACGTGCCGACACCGAGCAGTCGAAAAAATGGGAGCAAGAAGAGCCTCAGCAGCCCTGTCGATAGCGCCTTGCAGGTAAAGTAACCCTCTCCATTCTTGATGATTTAAATAGTTCGTCCCTTCAGAATTGAACAAACGGATCTGAATAGACGAAACCCTAACAATAACGCGCTGCACAGCGAGCCGGTATGGCTACGGAGCTCTCCTGAAGAATAATAAAGGAAAGGTACGAAGACGCCGCATTCAGATCTAAAAAATAAAAAAACAACCATGCAACATCAATTCATCAAAGTCATTTCAGCAGTGGCCATCGCCGTTACCTCTGTCAGCTGGGCTGATGTCGTGCCTTCTGCACTTTTCGCCGATCACATGGTGATCCAGCGTGACACCCAAGCACCCGTATGGGGGGCAGCTGATGCAGGGGAAGAAGTGACCGTGACCGGCAGCTGGGGTGACACCGCGG
>JAACFN010000088.1 GCA_009937455.1 Verrucomicrobiaceae bacterium
ACTTTACTCATTTTCTTAAAAAAATGTACTTGCCCGCATGGCAGTATTGTGTTGAATTCCCGCCCCGCACGGTGCGCATGTTGTGCCCCGTCAATATTTAGCAATCCAAGCAACCCCAAGGAGTATTCCCATGGCCTACGCAGTTTTCAAAACAGGTGGTAAACAATACCGCGTCCAAGCAGGTGACAAATTAGACGTCGAGAAAATCGATGCCGAAGTTGGTTCCGAAGCAAAATTTGATGAGGTTCTCCTCGTAAATGATGGCACTGCCACCACAGTAGGTACGCCTACCGTAGCAGGCGCTGCAGTTACCGCCAAGGTAGTCGAGCAGTTCCGCGGCAAAAAGGGTATCGCTTTCAAGTTTAAGCGCCGCCAAGGTTACCACAAGACCAAGGGCTATCGCCGTCACCTCACCAAACTGGAAATCACCAGCATTAGCTAATCACAGCTTCCCCATAATCTCAATCACCTAGAACAATGGCTCATAAGAAAGGACAAGGTTCCGTTAAAAACGGTCGCGACTCACGCAGCAAGCGTCTTGGCGTCAAAAAATTTGGCGGCGAGAAAGTTGTCTCCGGCAACATCATCATCCGCCAGCGTGGCACCAAGTGGCACCCAGGCAACAATGTTTACATGGGCAAGGACTACACCATCCATGCACGTGTTGATGGCAACGTCTACTTCGATAAGGATGGCCGTCGCGTCAACGTGAAGCTTGCTGAAGCAAGCTAGAACATCACCAAGCAAACTTTCAAAACAAAGCCCAACCGGATATCCGGTTGGGCTTTTTGTTGCTTCAGTGACAAAGCAAAGTCAGTTCAAGATGACTTAGCAAACGATTTTACTAGACGATCCTACCAGACAATCTTGCGAATACCGAGCTTCATGAACCATCCTGAATCGGCATCGTCTTCAAAGACTCCTGTGCCAGATGCGGTATCAATTTCTAATTCATTGGCAAAGGTCATACCAGCCCATAGGCCAAGCCATAGTTTTTCAGACAGTTGGCGCTCCACGCCAACAGCAGCGTGGTAGCTACGCAAGCGAACATCAAAATCAGCGCCAGCTTCTTCAACATTCCAGGTGCCGCCTCCTGATGCTACGATGGCGTGCAGGATCCAATCTTCACTCGGCTGCCATGAGGCTTTAAAACTAGGACCCGAAAGCCTCACCAATAGGTCATCGTTTGGTTTCCACTGGAAACCGATTCCTGGATAGACCCGCGTTTCCATGGAATTTTCGAAGAAATAGACTCCGCCTATCCATGCCAAATCCGGTGATGCCGCGTAGCGAAAGCCCAATTGGCCATTCACTGAGAAGTCATCCATATCGATGCTGTTACCGTCTGTGGCCAAGCCCGGTTGCAGCAGTGTCATCCAGGACCATTTACTACCCGGCTGACGATACATCCAGCGCAACTTAAGACGGAAATCATGCAAATCCATATCACCGAGCAAAGTATCGGTATCGAGCCAAGTGGCTTTATAGTCCATCCCTATCATGAACGCATTATTATCATTCAGGTAGTGCGGAGCACTGAATGGAATATCCAGCTCAAATCTTTCATAGGAAAAGCCACCTGCTGCCGAGTCAAAATCAACTTCTCCAGCCATGCTGAAGCTTGCTTTTGTGGAAGGTGCTGTTGCCGGAGCCCTCGATAATAAAAAATCGCCAAGGCTCACCCTCTCAGCAGCGCTGACTACGGGTGATACAATCATCAAACATAATAAAACCGGTAGGATTGTTATTTTCATGAACATCTACATACACAAATTTTCAGACCTTCCCAAGAATCTTCTTGAGAATCAACGAGCCGTTTTCTCGTTCCAATCAACGCTACTGCCAAGCGTGGGATAGGATCTCTTTGAGACGCTCAAGCTCCGTGGCGCTGGTTTTACACAGGAAGCCGCTGTTGTGGGCAAAGTGAACGTCCCCTGCTGATTCAACACGGGTAAAATCAATCCGCGGGTGGTCATTAAATCTCGCCAAGCCAAAACCCTCGCCCCGGCTGTCTGGGTAGGCAATGGCCGCTATTTGCTCATGCAGCTCATTGACCATGATGTAACGCGCCAAGCTACCAGAGGCATCATCCATCGCAGACTCCATGCGGGGTAAGAATAAAACATCAAAACTTTCCCCTCCTGAGCTGACCTCCCAGCGCTCAACATGAGCGCTGACGCTGTCTAGCTTGCTTCGCACCGATTTGAGGTACTCAAGTAAATCGCCACCGATATAGCACATTAGCTCATAAATAGGGTCCCCTACACGCAGCTCACTGTCTGGAGCGATTTTGGCAAAACGCCGTAACATCGAAATATCAATCGGGGAATTCAGCTTGCCTACAACCTCACGCGCTACGCCGAGCCACTCCGCTGTCTTCTGTGGCCCACGGCAATCAAACCATTCTGCGGGCTCCAACCAATCACAAAACATCTGCGCATCCTCATACATGCCAAGGTGCTGAAGAACAAGTGATAGCGCACATGTAGGCTTATGATCACGCGGAAATTGATGGTGATCGAAATTATTATTTTCAGGTTCGTGCCTGCCCCCTACGTCGATGATGCAAATACTAGGATCGTCTAGCTCTTGCTGGCTTGGATCACGCCGGACAATAGGCACGCCATGCACCGAAGCCATGAGGCTACATGCGAGAAAGTCATCTTTGTGAGCACCCCCTGGGTGCGTAATTATAAGGCGAGTAGACATAAATAAATTAGCAGAAAACAAACATCGATGAGCGAGTGACGATCACCCCATTCTCATCCTAGTGACAAAATAGCTGTTGGTTTTATTTGCCCACTTTTTGGCCAAGCATCTTCTCATATAAATCAATATAAGCGGCTGCCGTTGTGTTGTGGTTAAAGCGCTCAGCTGACTCGCGCATAATGCGTGAAAGAGTGGCCTCTTTCTCGCTGTTCGGACGACGATAGAAACCAATCGCCTCATCAATACCCCAGCGTAGTCCCTGAGGACCATAGTGCTGAAATCTAAAGCCGTTGCCCATGCTGCAATCATGATGCATGTGCTCCACCGTATCGTGAATGCCGCCTGTATCATGAACGACCGATAAGGTGCCATATTTTGGGCTCACCATTTGTGGTAAACCACAGGGCTCAAAGCGTGAAGGCATCAGCATAAAGTCTGATCCAGCATAACCAAGGCGTGAAAAACCTTCGTCAAAATCACATACGGCAACCCGGCCATGCAAGTTATGCATGTCTAGGATGCTGCGGAAATGCTGCTGGAAAGAGCCATTGGCAATAATGGCAACCTGCAAGCCAATGTCACTGTAATCCTCAATGGTCTGATAAAGGATATCGGCGAGTAACTGGCAGCCTTTCTGCATCGGATCAAGACGTGAGGGCCAAAATAAAATAGGGGCATTGGGATCAATGTTTAAACCGCATCGTTCCTGGAGTTTACGCTTATTAATCGCCTTACCCTCCATGACATTGGTATCCGTATAATGAGCTTCCAACGCTGGATCTGTAGTCGGGTCATAAGAAACATCTGGCGCATTGAGGATCCCCGTCGCGCAGCCAGCATGCAGCTTATTAGACAGCTCATTGCGAATCGCATCTGGCACAAAACTATGCGTGCCATCTACTACCTCATGAAGAAAGGTGCTACTCACAGAGTTAACATGGTCCGCCGCAAAAATACCACTAGCTAGTAAGTCTGTTGCGTTAGCCTCACGTGATTGCTCATAAGAGTATGGCGGTTTTTCAAAGTAGAGATAATTCCAAAATTCAGCGACATCAATACCTCGGTCTTCAATCTCCGCCATCGATACTTTTTCAGTATGAATATTATGGATCGTGATGAGACATGGGATTCCATTGCGCTTAGCAACAGCTGGAATAAGACCTGTCATCCAATCATTACAGTGGATCAGATCTGGCTTCACTTGCGGAATGATGTGGTTGATCACCTCACGCATAAACGCGAGTGCCATGTGCAAATTTTCACCCGCATAAACTTGGTCACGGTGATAAAAGACTCTATCCTCAGCCAAGTGAATACGGTCGGTGCCCAGATTTTCCCTGACGCGTTCGTATTCACGATCGTGCACGTTCTTCACGCACTCGTTGAACATTCTACGATAATTCGGCAAGGCGACGTGCACATCGGCTCCTTGGTCGTATAGCGCACTCACCAGTGAGGCGGAAACGTCGGCCATGCCCCCTGCTTTGGCACTAAGACGCTGGGCCATGTTACCCATGCCATCAGGCAGGTAGGTAATTTCAGGTGTGACCACCAAGATAGTCGGCTTCTTAGAGGGCGTAGAGGATTGGGCTGACTCTTGCTTCTCTTGACTTGATGATGAGCTAGCCCCAGCGCCCAGCTCTTTGGCTGGCGTAGCTGCTCCTGCAGCCGCGTTTGTTGTCGCTTTTTTCTTGCTCATACTTACTTACAAATGATCAAATCATGTTCTAGAGATATTTTTATTCCGTAGCAAGGATGATGTCACGACTTCTATGTTTAAAACAAAAAAAGCAGTTCCGAATTTACGGAACTGCTTATCATTAAGTCATTTGATTGCTTGCAGACTATCTATTACTTCCGCTTTTTGGCGAGCTCCTCATCACTACGTGACTTGGCCCACTCGAAGTATTCGTTAGCGTCGATCACTTCCATACTGCCCTTCATGTTAGCATGGGCTTCACCGCAAAGTTGAGCACAGACAACAAAGGTCTCCATTTTTTCCACTGGCCTGAACCACATCGGGATTTCACTGCCAGGAATGCAGTCTTGTTGGATACGCATCGGAACGATGGCAAAGTTGTGAATCACATCCTTAGAGGATACTTGAAGGATACTATTGCGGTCAACAGGCAGACGTAGAATCGAGGTGGAGAGGAAGTCATCATCGCCATTGGGATCAATCGGGTCGATACCCAAGGTATTGTCACCGGAGATCAACGAGTTGTCTGTGCGGCCAAAAATACCATCGTTACCGGGGTAGTGATAAGTCCAGCTGTATTGCTGGCCAATTACACGCACACGAGGGGCGTCAGGATCATTGGCAACGACACGCTCGAAGGTATCCGTCCGCTCAGCCCAGAGAGGGAAAGCAAACCCGAGCAAGAACACGGCCTCGACAATAACAACACCAATTTCGAGGTGTGTAGAGACATGGTTTTTTACTCCAGTATAGGATGCTTTGGCATTGCGCTTGTGCCAGAATTTGAACAGGCAGATAAAGAAAAAGATCGTCCAGCCAACAAAGAGCACCAACATCAACCAATGGATGACGGCGTTCATCTGGTCGACTTGCTCACCGTGCTGGGAGCTATTGCTAGGATTACCTAAAAGATCGAGGATAGACATAAGGATAGTAGATAGTGAGTGTTATATGGAGAGTGATTAGTCGCTTAGAGCCGGGTCGAGGTTTGCCGTTTCACGTCTGGCCATGCGCATGACAAAAAAGATGATCGCGCAGAGCATTGGCAGGATAATGAGCAGCATCACAAGCATCGCATAACCCGCGGCGACAGAGCCAATGTGCTCTTTACCTGATCCCATACAAACGGAACAAGCGGTGATATCAAAAATCGAGGTCATAGATGTGATGGTGTGGCTGGTTAAATTTCTCGGGACTTACGATAAAAACGAATGCCGTATGCTGGCAAGATGATCGCCATAACGGCACAAACACCGCCAAAGATCTGGAGGCTTACCTCAGTATATGACGAAAATACAAATGCCCATAGCACTACAAAGATACAAAGCAGAGTGGATACTGCAATGAAGAGAATGTGGAATCCTTTAAGAGACATGAGTATGTTTATTGGTAAAAGACTACCTTCCGAAAAAGGCTTGGAACTCGATAGGGTCTGAGAATGCAAATGCAAATATGGCCAACAAGCAAAAGGCAAAAAAGAGCCCCAGGCCAAATAGCCAATATACCATTTTTTTCTCATGATTGAGGTGCATGAAAATAAGCGCAACAAGCGTTGCTTTAAAGGTGGCGATGAGCAAGCCAATGACGGCATCTACGCTATCAAATCCCCGCTCGCCAAAGTCGAGAAACTCGAGCTTGGCTACAGCTACGGTGAGAACTGTGCAGACAAACAGGACAATACCGATGAGGAGGTAGAGCTTGATATGTTTTTTGATCGCTTCAGGTGAGTCGGCCATTTTGAATAATAAATGTTAAATTAAGAAGAGTGAACGATGCTCTTACATGAGGTAGAGGATTGGGAAAAGGAAGATCCAGACAAGATCAACGAAGTGCCAAAATAGGCCGCCGATTTCGACTCGGTTAGCAAGCCACTCGGGCTTTTCTTCATACATCTTACGTCCGAAGAAGAGGTAGTAGCCGAGCACAAGGGCTCCGGCGATCACGTGTAAGCCATGCAGACCAGTAATAGTGAAGTAAGTAGCGTAATAGGTGTTCCAGCGGGGGCTAAACACAGACTCAAAACGGACCTGCTCGCGTGGAACGATCACTTCGGGGTAGTGGATTTTCTTGTGATCTGGTCCAGCAAAGCCTTCGACGTCACCGGGGTAAAGTGCCAGAATATCGTGGTAATCCATCGACTCAAGATCAGCTAGATCCTTGTCGAGCAGGCCAGCAATTTCCTGCCAATTGATACGGTAGATATCGTTCTCTGTAGGCTTGCGGTCTTTAGCCTTGAGTTCCTCGGCCAGCTTCGTGGTGATGAGCTGGTGCTTATCCCAAATATGTTTGATTTTTTCATCCTTCAGCAACCAGGAGTTTGCCACAGCTGCATCGGGGTCAATGCCTCTTTCTTCGGCCTTCATCACTGTGTGACGAAAGTCAATACCATCGACAGCTAGCGCAATCGAACTGTCTGCCGTAACGCCTGAAATCAG
>JAACFN010000089.1 GCA_009937455.1 Verrucomicrobiaceae bacterium
TGGCGTGCCAATGCCGCCTGCCGCACCGTGTCATCATCGGTCTCAATGGCATCGAGATAAGCATCCATTGGCGTCTTGGCATCCACCACGACTTGCTGGCCTGCGGGCAACTTAACAATCAAATCAGGACGCAGGCGTTTACCCTCGTCAGTGTGCGTGGTCGTCTGTGTTTCAAAGTCACAGTGCTCCTGCATACCCGCCATCTCGACCACTCGGCGCAGCTGCATCTCACCCCACTGACCACGTCCGGTCGGCTGGCGCAGGGCCTTGACCAGCTTCTTAGTTGCATTTTCAAGCCCTTGATTGGACTCTGTAATATGAGTGATCTGCTGCTTGAGGGTGGCATTATCACCTTGTCGCGCTTTGTCGCTTTGGGTGATCTGATTTTGCACTTTCTCGAGCGTTTCAGAAATCGGTTTAACCATCTGCTCGACTGCAAGCTTGCGTTTTTCCAACTCACTATTTGCCTCCTGCTGCTGCATCTTCAGGCTATTTTTAGCCAGTGATAAAAATTGATCCTGTGTTGATTTCAGTGTTTCGGCAGAAAGCGCCTTAAAAGTATCCGTCAAGCGAAGCTCAGCCCTTTCTAGCAGCGCCTGCTTTTCAAGCGCTGCTTTTTTCTCCTCTTCAAGCCGGACTTCGAGCTCGGTGTGCTCCTTCCTCAATGAACGATCCTCGTCCTGTAGTTTCTCAAATTGAAGCTGCAGCTCCGCCAGGTCGCGGGTGGATGCCTCAACACGCTGTTGTTCCGCACTTAGCTTCTCTGCATCAACTGCAGCTTGAGCCTTGTTTTTGGCTGATACGAGTAGCCATGTCATTAAAGTGCCGATAAAAAGTCCAGCAGCGGCGGTAACGGTAACAAGAGGTAGTTGTTCAGGAGAAATCATGATGCCTAGGATCGAGCGAGTTTTACTTGCGATGCGTGAATCCTACGCCATAGTTCTGGCAACATCCACGCACGGGTTACCATTAACCCCACAGCGTAGAGATGACAACTCATACAAACTAAAAAGACGTTATGGCCCACAAATTACCCGAATTAGGATATGCATATGATGCTCTAGAGCCGCACATTGATGCGCGCACCATGGAGATTCACCACAGCAAACACCACGCAACTTACGTCGCCGGACTCAACGGCGCTCTCGAAGGCAACGCCGATCTTGAAGGCGTCTCCGTTGAAGCCCTGATCCAAAATCTGGACAAAGTCCCCGCTGAGATTCAGACCCCTGTGCGCAACCACGGCGGCGGTCATTTCAACCACAGCCTATTCTGGAAAGTCATCGCCCCCGGTGGTGCCTCCGCCCCATCTGGTGAGCTTGCCGCTGCTATCGATAGCAGCTTTGGTTGTCTTGACGGCATGAAGGAGGCCTTCGCCAAAGCTGCAGCCACTCGCTTTGGTTCCGGCTGGGCATGGCTCGGAGTTAAAGATGATGGCAGCCTGTGTATTTGCTCAACCGCCAACCAAGATAACCCACTCATGGGTGAAATCGCTGGTGCCTGCAACTGCAAGCCTATCCTCGGCCTCGATGTCTGGGAGCACGCCTACTACCTCAACTACCAGAACCGCCGGCCAGACTACATCGCCGCATTCTGGAGTGTGGTCAACTGGGACGTCGTCTCAGAGAACTTCGCCAGCGCCAAGTGCTGTGGAGGTGGTTGTGGCTGCAGCTAAAACACGGCTAGTGTTACCAAGCTGAACTACAAAAAAATCAATACAAACGCGGTCGTGACGGCTTTACCCGTCAGGCCGCGTTTTTTTGTCCTTTCTTATAAAGGCTGCTACTCGCTACTACTCTGAGGCTTGTTCAGCTGTATCGAGCTCTCGCTGCTTCCCTGCCTCTGATCGGGCCGCGGGCCTCGCCTCTGACCGAGTGGGTTGAGCTGGTTGATCTGTCAGATTACTTACTCCAACGGTGCGCGCTGCTGTTTTGACAATATTGACGGGCAGCTTCACCAGGCTGTTAACGATTTTGCATGATGGCAGTAAAAGCAAACAGCCTAGTATGGCAAGCGCACGTGCAGCGTAATTAGCATCAATAAATTTCATGAAATGATATTAAATTCAGCCATAAACTAAGCCATTACCGCCATCAGTCAATGTGCAACTATTTTGCGGCTTCTTGTTGATACCGCTCAATGGCAAGTCTGATACCCTTGGCTTTGTGCAAGGTTTCCTCAAACTCCTCAGTAGGATCTGAATCCGCAACAATGCCCGCACCCACGTGGTAGTGTAAAGTATCCTCGTCCCGCACCAGCGTGCGAATGGGAATATTAAACTGGCTCTCACCATTAAATCCAAGGTAGCCAACAGCCCCAGTGTAGAGCCCACGCGGCACTGTCTCCAACTCCTCAATAATCTCAATCGCCCGCTTTTTGGGAGCCCCCGTAATGCTACCGCCAGGGAAACACGCGGCAAGTGCGCCGAGGTGGTCGACCTCTTCACGTAGGGTCCCCGTCACCGTCGATACCAAATGATAAACATGTTCTAGTTTCTCTAAAGAAAGCATATCGGCAACCCTCACACTACCAAACTCACATACCTTACCCAGGTCGTTACGCTGAAGATCCGTGATCATAATGAGCTCAGCATTTTCCTTTTCAGAATTCAACAATTCACGTGCAGATGCCTGGTCTTCTTTTTCATCTTCAAAGCGAGGTCGGGTACCTTTAATGGGTCGAGTCTCAACTGACCTACCACTCATGCGCAGAAATGCCTCAGGGGAAGAGGAAAGCACCTCGCGTTTATTGAGCTTCATCCAGACGGCTAATGGCGCTGGCGTCTCCTGGCGAAGATTTTGGTAGAGTGAAAACAAAGAACCTCCATGGGCCTCCGCACGGTAACACTGCGTCAGATTGACCTGATAGATATCACCAGCAGCAATATACTCATGAACACGGCGCACACCTTCTTTGTATTGCTCCTCTGACATCATGGGCTCAAAGCCACTGACACGTGTTTTATCAGAGCAAGCTGTTCCGTCTTGAATGCTCTCAGTGAGATTTCCACATTGCCACCATTGTTCACGATCATGCTGATAAATAAGCATCTCAGGATAGATGCCAAAACAAAATCCCCCCTCGTAATCGACCCATCCACAGGCACCCCCAGCAGGAAAACCTAGCGAACGCGCTTGCACGTTCCACTGACCCACTGCCGCACGCAAGCGCTCTACGTCTGCCTCATTATCGATCTGGCCTTGGATCGTTTCCACCGGCCTTGCCGCAATGATGGAAACTGGTGCATGACTACGCGATGGAATATTTCCCGAGGTGTCAAAAAACACCAACCCAGGCAAATGCTGTAAACCAGCAGCCACCTCGATAGGCGACATATCCAGCTCTACAGGCTGAGGGGCCTGCACTGAGAATGATGCCCTATTGTCTTCATTCTTACTACCAGTCATTTCCACACCCAAATCAAAGACCAAACGGCACGAAGAGCAAGCACTCATCACGGCAGATCAAGCCAGCTTGCCTCATCAAGACTTTTCTCGTTGCCATCATGACCGCTCGCTTTAGACTTATTTACTGCACATATCAGAGTCTCTGCTTAAAAATTACGCCTCTCAATATCATGAAAAATATGATCAAAAGCCGCAAGCCACGTATCCTTGCAAGCAACCTCCCAAGCATCCTTCATGCTGTCATCTTTGCCGTTTCTGTTTTATGCCTGAACATACAGGCTAAGGAGCTTGGTACTACTCAAACATCATTCAATAACATTCACCCCAAGTATGCGCTCAAGAAAATCAACATTCCGTCGGTAGACTTTCATCAACTGACGATTGATGAGGCACTAGAAATCCTCACCATTAAAATAGAGCAGCAAACAGACAAAAAAATCACGCCAAACTTCATCATACATGATCCTGAAGGTGCCTTCAAAAACAGTAAGGTCACCATGCAATTAAGAAACATACCTGCCAGTATCATGTTAGAATACATCGCTAACCAAGCGAGGGCATCCATCCGCTATGATCGGCATGCCATCATCATCTTCCCTAGGAAACGCTAGATAGATACTCTAGCCGGCCAAGCTATTGACCATCCAAGCAATCACCACCACCTGAGGTAAAGTAAGCATGGGTAAGACCAGTGACATCTTCCATGATCTTGTCGTTTCTTTCAGCGCCATGATTTCGGTGTAATCGGTGGCAGCTCCAGCCATCAGAAACGCGAACCCATTACCCGGTGCATTCGCTCGCGTGACCAGATCAGCAGCAATAGGACTAGATCCCTCGGAGCAAACCTCGATCACCGTGGCAGCAACCAGTGTCAGCAGCACTCCCATCCAAGTCGGCCCAAACCAATCACCAAAAACATCTGCCGGTACCACGGCCCGAATTGCAGCGGCCAATACCGTGCCAAAAAAAATCCAGCGCAGAATCATCTGCGACTCACTCAGCCCCGCCTTAAGCATTTGCCCCAACAAGATGTGATTGATTCTGGATTGCTTGATAGTCGCCTTCACCTCAGGCCAAAGCTTGAAGCCCTTCGGTAGTTCTGCTGCATTGGGATTTGCCGGCAGCCGGCCCGCCTTCACCATCATCTCAACCAAGAGTCCGGTTACAATGGCGATCAGCGCAGAGAGCAGAATGAAAACTAAGGTTAACTTCACCCCAATGAGGGCAAAAAGCACCAAGGTCAGCGACAATGAATTCCATGGACTAGCAATCAGGAAAGCCAATGTTTGTCCAAAGGATGCACCGCGCTCATAGAGCTTCATCGCAACAAGCAAAATGCCGTGATTACATAAATCGAGAATCAAACCGGCACAAATTGCGCGCAGGATTCCTGTGATAGTTCCTGGTTTTCCTAAAACCGCTGCCACCCACTCACGTGGCACCCACCCCAGCATCCCAACGGCGAGCACCCCCAGTGCAAGGCCCCACCACATCTTATTGAGAAGCTCAAAGACACCTCGACAAAAATGTGCCAGCTGAGTCGAAGTTCCAGCCATCACCTCTGCAAACAGCAAATGTCCAAAGTAGCCAAACAGCACAAAAATCAAGGACCCCCAGAGCAACCAGTCAAAGCGTCTTTTACTGCCGCCACAGCAGGATGCACCATCATTGCCAGAGTCTGGTGACTCGGGTTGAGGGGGACTACAACAAGATGACATGGTCAGTAGGTTCGGCTTTATTAGCGGGGTGAGGTAGCCAACCAAGCCACAACCTTTTGCATCGCCACCGCACGGTGGCTGAGCTGGTTTTTAATCCCTTCACTAAGCTGGGAAAAAGTCTGATCATAGCCGTCCGGAACAAACAGCGGGTCATAACCAAAGCCCCCTTCCCCATGGAGCTCACTAAGCATGCGCCCCTCCACGGCACCATCAAAGCTGGTAAGCACTTCGCCATCTTGAGCTAATACCATCACACAGCGAAAGCGCGCCTTACGGTTGTCTTTACCTTGCAACTCGTGGAGAAGTTTTTTGTTATTTGCCTCATCGTTTCCCGCCTCACCCGCATAGCGTGAGGAATACACCCCCGGCTCACCACCGAGGGCGTCTACCTCTAGGCCTGAGTCATCAGATAAAATAAGACCTTCGACCTGCTTGCTGATCTCAACCGCCTTAAGGGTCGCATTTTCCAGAAAGGTGCTGCCCGTTTCCTCCACTTCTGGCAACTCAGGATGAGCTTTTAGATCTGAGACGACATAACCAGCCCCCAAAATGGCACGGATTTCTGCCGTCTTATGGCTGTTACCGGTAGCAACGAGTAAATCTTGCATGAGCTATATCTAGCATTTTTATTGGCAGCGAACGACATTTTTGGAATAATTTCTCTCCCTACAACGTCTTACTTACATAATGAAAGCTATCAAACAAATCACCGCCACCACTATCGCCATTTTTGCCTGCATGAATTTTGCCACTGCTGCTGGCTGGACAACCAATCTCGATAGCGCCTTGTCCTCGGCAAAGAAAAACAAAAAATTCGTGCTGGCTCAGTTCACTGGTTCAGATTGGTGCCCTCCCTGCATGATGATCCACGACAAGGTCTTTTCCAAGAGCTCCTTTACCGGACCAGCCTCAAAAAAATTCATTCTTGTCAAAATTGACATGCCCAAGGCAAACAAGTCGCTTACTCTGAAAAACCGCAAGGTCATGCGTGATTACAAGGTGACGGGCGTACCCACCGTTCTACTCTTTGGTGATGATGGCAGAGAGTTCAGCCGCTTTAGTGCTGCCCAATACCCCACCGTTGATGGCTTCCTTGACAAGCTGCGTGAGGAGCTCAAGAAAAAAGACATGGACTAGAGTGCCTCTCAGACATCGTCTGACCCTACACTCAAGATTTCATCAAGCGCCCATAGATCTCCACCTTATCGTGGTTCAATAGGCGAAGTTGGTGACGGTATTGATCCACAGCTTGTTGACGTCGCTGATCAGATAAGGTGGCGAGAATTTCGCTTTTCATCTTCTCAAAAGCAAGCAGCTCAGCGGCCTTCACTGCCGTTACTTCGACAATATGCCAACCCAGCTTAGTCTCGATCAGCTCCGGGCTAGCCAATGGCATTGAAAATACAGGCACTGCAAAATCATCAGGCAGCCTGTCCTGGCGCATCCAGCCAAGCTCACCGCCCACCTGCTTACTGCGCTCATCCTCACTGACCATCTTTGCCACCTCGGCAAAACTTGCCTCACCCGCTTTGATCGTTACCAGCTGCTCATCAAGCACCCGCTTTGCCTGGTCAGATGGCCGGTCAAGAGTCGCGATAAAAATATGCCGCACACAGCGGCGTTCTGGCGTGGTCAATTCCTCCTGATGTTGCTCATACCAGGCTCTTGCCTCCGCATCACTCACCGTAATACTGGCCTTGATCTTGGATAA
>JAACFN010000090.1 GCA_009937455.1 Verrucomicrobiaceae bacterium
ATGCATGGATTACGAGGCTTCTCATTTACTGCTCTGCCACTCGTTTAAGAATATCACGCTCTTGCTCAGTGAGGCTTTGCAAACCCTCACGACTCACCTTATCAAGAATGCGATCAACCTCAGAATCGTCCATATTAATGTTAATCCGTGGTCGCAGCTTTTTCTCACGAACGATGGTTGCGTCCACCACTCGGCGGCGCCTTGAAAGCATTGTATCATCGGAAATAAAAGAGAGTAACCATGGGTTTTTCATCAGTATAAAACCTAAAATCGCCCCGCCAAGATGCCCTGCTTCACCGCCCGCATTATTCAAATTAAACAAAATGACAACTACACTGATGCCCAGTGCCAGCACAGCAAAATTGCGCATGCTCATCGGCACGATAAAAAACAACAGCACTCGCAAATTCGGTGCAATCACGGCAATGCAGGCCAAGATGCCAAAAATGCCGGCGGAAGCGCCCACCATCGGTATATAGGTTGCAGGTACTGTTTGACCTCCCCCAATCGGTATTGGAGCAGAACCGAACACCCCTATGTAAAACAGCACTACATAAAACAATGCGCCCGCCACACCCGTAGCTAAATAGAAAAAAAGGAACTTTCGACTGCCCCACCAGCGCTCCGCAAAGTGACCAAAAAAGAACAGCCCAAGCATGTTCACCAACAGATGATGGCCATTGGCATGCAAAAACTGGAAACTTAAAAACCGCCATAACTGAAATTGCTCCACCGCGGCAGCCACACTAAAATGTCCCCAATTCCATAAAAAAGAGCGCTGCATTTGAGGTGCCGAATTAGTCAACATATCGAGCAGCCACACCGCCACGTTAATGATTAGTAACCACTTGACCACCGGGCTACCATCCAGCCGTGACGGTCGCCTCGGTCCCGCATCAAAACTTTGGTGCGGAGGTGATTGCTGGTATGTTCGATCAGATATTCCCATTAGAAAAATAGTTTGCTCTTATAGTTCACTTCAGTTCGAAAAACCTCAAGCTTGTTAATCGATATCATGACACAGACCAGCCCGCAAGGCGCTCCCATATGTTTCTTTGGCATTCTTTTTCCTATAAGGTTACTTCTTGCCTGATCGCTTGAGCTTCTGCATCATCCCTGCATGTCAGGCAGTGCCACACTCAAGCAATACCTATGGCCTATTGCCATTTCATTGTTAGGCGTCATTGCATGCATCTATGTCATCCCTAAGGAGATGCATACCGTTGACGAGCACATCCTAGGATTCCCCGATACTGATATTACTGGGCATCGGGTCCGCCCTTACCTACTAGGCCTACTTTGCCTACTCCCTGCCATCGCAGCTTGGATATACCGTTTTTCCGGCAGTTTAGACCGTTACATGGCAAGGCAGTTTCTTACTTCCTTTGCCTTATGTATGGGAGCCTTGCTAGCAGTCATGATCCTCACCGATCTACAAAGTAACATGTCGGACTTCAATGAAGCGCGTAACACCCTCGATGTGATTATTAGCTATTATGGCATTTTCATTCCAGCCATGTTCGTTTTCATCCTCCCCTACGTGCTCTTGCTCTCCTTGCTCTACTGCCTGGGAAAAATGTCACGGCATCAGGAAATTGTCGCAATGATCCAAACGGGGCGTGGTGTATTCAGAATTGTTATGCCTCTGCTACTTACGGGTATTTTCAGCTCTACGGTATGCCTTGTTTTCAACTATCACTGGGGGCCATGGGCAGAGGGTAACAAGGACTTGGTCATCGATATTGCTAAAGATGGAGAAGCCGATCGTGCCCGCTCTGTGCTCTACCGCGATAGCAAGTCTAGACGAGTCTGGCTCGTCGGGTCATTTCCTTACCAGTTTGAAGAAACAGGAGTCCTACGTAATGTCACCATTCACTCCTTCAATGAAGGCAACCACCCCACCACCAAACTCGAGGCGCAAACAGCTGAATGGTCCCGAGAGCATAAACATTGGACCTTTTCAAATCTTCAGCTCATCGACCTGCAAGCGGTTCCCGTGCCCGTCAAAATCGACACCCCAACTAGCATCACCCGAGACTGGCAAGAAACCCCATGGCAAATCGTCAAGCCCGGGCTCGATCAAAGCCACCTTGGCATACCCGAGCTCAATAGCTGGCTCAAGGCCCACGATGGGGTGCAATGGGCAAATCGCTTGCCCTACCTGACCCAGTGGCATTACCGCATTGCCCAGCCCGTTATCTGCCTGATCACTATTCTACTGGCAGCACCGCTGGGCATTGTGTTCAGCAGACGTGGACTCGGTGGAGGGGTATCCATCGCGCTATTCCTATCTGCCGGCATGCTTTTCTCATCGAGTTTTTTCCTCACTTTTGGTGAGGCTGGCCATATGCCCCCGATCCTTGCAGCCTGGGCTACTAATATTATCTTTGCGTTGGTCGCCATCTACCTCTTCAACCGTCGCATTACTGGACGCCCGATTTACGAAAGCATTAAAAAACTTATCCCAGGAGGCAAGTAAAGGTGGCCACGATGCCCATGATCCCCATATTGAGTAATTTTAAGGGATTTTTCACCTCTTTCAGCTTGACCACCGAGCTACTGACCCCTAGCTTCCGCCTCCCTGCAGCCGGTGCAACTCTTGCGGTTAAGCGCAAGAACCACTGAATAACAGCTCCAACATCGGTTTAAAACCGGCTAATAACACTATCCAATTCAATTTATGAGAGGTATCGAAATCCAAAAAGGTGAGCCCGTTGATCGCGCCCTGAAGCGCCTCAAGTCCATGCTCGACTCCGAAGGTATTCTTGAAGAAATGCGCCGTCGTCGTGCATTTGAGACCGTGACCCAGCGCAAACAGCGCAAAGAGCGCACGGCAGTCAAGCGCCACGCCATTCGCTGGCGTTTCCAAAGGGTCAAACCTGCTGAAGACGAAGGCGCATAAGCTTTCTCCTCATTAAAGCAGCTTCTGAAATCAGTTTCTACTGCTTACCTATATTCTCAAAAGACACTCCATACCGGGGTGTCTTTTTTATATGTGCACCAAGACATCTTCCTAAGAAAACACTCCATAAGACAAACCTCTTCACTTTTCCTCTATTTTTCTATTGTCAATCCGGCCGTCGGGAACTAAACCCCTCCCGCACCCGTAGCAGCTTTGCTGCATTTAAGGTGAGGCTCCATAGCTCAGTTGGTAGAGCAGAGGATTGAAAATCCTTGTGTCCCTGGTTCGAACCCGGGTGGAGCCACCACTTTACAACCTAGCGCACACAAGCTAGCACAGATCAGCTAGTGACCATTAGCTGGACCAAGTAATTCACCGCCAACTCATGGCGGTTTTTTTGTATTTCACTGTCCCATTTTATGGAAGACATGGACATTTGTCTGAGTATAGTCGTCATCGAACGGCAGCATCTCCCACCTGAGCATTGATCTTGCATGCCGAACTTTTCCACTAAAGCTCAACGAACCACACAATATCAAAAACAGCTATGCGACTTCCTTTTATCACCTCCCTATTATCGGCAGCCATTACCGCTACGTCACTCTGTGCAGCACCCGATGGTGACATCTCTGATCTTAAGCCCATCAATGACTGGAAAAAACTCGCTAACGGAGTCTATGTGGCGAGCCTCGGCGAAACAGATAAGCTCTACCGCTACAGCGACCTCGCCGGTGCTCCACCCAAGTTGAAAGCTCTCAATGCATTACCCGATGTGCCGCTGACTAAGGCACTCGAAAACGACATCCCCACTGAGCCTGATGAGAAAATCTACGGCTACGGTCTGCAGTTTGATAAAACCATGCGCAGCGGCAAGGTCATTGAACTCAAAGTAGATCACTACAGCAAAGATGGTGGTTCAACCCATGCTCCAGTGCCTTTTTTCATCTCCAGCAAGGGCTACGGAGTATTCTTCAATACCGCAGCCTATCTGAAAATTTACAACCAAGTCTGCAACCGCAAGGATTCTCTAAGTCTGCCCAAAGAAGTCGACCGCAACCCCCCTGCTGACGAAAAGCAAGCCGGCCCGTGGCTCGCAGTTCCACCCAGCGATGCGGTGGAAGCATACATCCAAGGAGATGGCATTGAGCTCGTCGGCTTCACCGGCACAAATCTTCAGGACATCGTCGCTCGCTATAATCTCTACTCTGGTGGTGGTGCCATGCCGCCACTCTGGGGACTTGGTTTCTGGCACCGCACCCCAGCTAAGTTCAGCGCCGCTGAAACGGAACAGGAAATAGCAGATTTTAAAGACCACAATATACCACTTGATGTCATAGGTCTCGAGCCGGGCTGGCAGTCCAAATCTTACCCCTGCACCTTCGAGTGGCAGGAAAAACGTTTCCCTGATCCTGCCGCGTTCACCCAAAAGCTGCTTGATGACGGCATCCGCCTCAACCTCTGGGTGAACCCCTACATTTCCAAGCACGCTCGCATCTATGAGGATATGTATCCACTCTCTGGCTCACACACCGTCTGGCTCGGTATCGCCCCAGACTATATGCTTCCCGAAGCACGCAAGGTATTGCTCGACCAACACAAAACCGACCACTTTGATATCGGCATATCTGGCTACAAGATTGATGAATGTGATGGCTATGACTTTTGGCTGTGGCCAGACCATGCCACCTTTCCCTCTGGCACGCCTGCAGAGGTCATGCGCCAAACCTACGGTATGCAACTACAGCGCATGATCTACAAAGAGCTCTACCAGAAAAACAACAGGCGCACCTACTCCAAAGTTCGCGCCAGTAATGGTGCCGCGTCCAATTACCCCTTTGTCATTTACTCAGACTCCTACGGACATGATCAGTATGTCACAGGCATCTCGGCTGCCAGCCTTAGTGGTATTCTATGGTGTCCTGAAATTCGCAGCGCCAAAAATAGTCGCGAGTGGATTAACCGCATGCACACCACCTGTTTGTCGCCAATGGCGATGCTCAATGCTTGGGCTAGTGAGACGAAGCCATGGACTTACGAAGACTCCACCGATGCTATCCGCCGCACTATCCAGCTTCGTATGCAGCTCTTACCCTACCTCTACACCGCCTTTGCACGCTACAACCAGGAAGGCATCCCTCCGGTTCGCTCAATGCTGCTTGAAACCGGTGAGGCGGAAGCCCAGACCAAGTCACAAACGCGC
This sequence comes from Verrucomicrobiaceae bacterium, assembly GCA_009937455.1. Taxonomy (GTDB): domain Bacteria; phylum Verrucomicrobiota; class Verrucomicrobiia; order Verrucomicrobiales; family Akkermansiaceae; genus Oceaniferula. The sequence goes on from JAACFN010000090.1 coordinate 5,103, forward strand.
AAACTCGATAGTGAAGAAGACCCCTACGGAGATGGCTTCCACCAAAAGATCACCGAGGACAACACCCTCTACATGTTTGGGCCCGACATCCTCGTAGCCCCGTTCATCAACACGCAAACAGAGCGCAAGGTGAACCTGCCCACCGGAAATTGGTATAATTTCTACTCCGGCAAGCTAGCGGGTAATGGCACAACGATCATCGTCACCGCAGAGCAAACCAATGACATGCCGCCACTCTTCGTTAAGGAAGGCTCACTTATCCCGATGCTTAAAGACCCAGTGAACCGCACCAGAGACATGCAGGGAGCTGCTATTGAGATCCGGCAATACGGCACGAAGGTTCGCACCTGTCAGCTCTACGAGGATGACACCACCAGCTTCAGCTACCTCGAAGGCGAATATAACTTGTATGAGTTTTCTGTCGAAAACGGTGAGCTTACCCAAGAAAAACTACAACAGGACGTGGAACCTTTTTACTCAGGATACGAGCTAAGGAAAATGACTGAAGATGATGCGGAGTAATCCGTATTTATCGATTCTTAAGCTCAAGTAATACCGGACTACTCTATAGACGAGGGCCTAACTCTCTGGCTAACTGTGCCGATTTTTCTATCAGTAAGGCTTCACCACAGCGGATCGTTTCCTCAATAGGGCACGATCCGTCATGAAGCTCGTAAATGTGGTCAAATAGAGAGCTTGGGTCATTTTCTTCGAGCTCCACAAAACCAGCAATGACGGCCACCTGCTTGCCTGCCTCATGGGCCAAGCGTGCCACCCCTGCCGGCCCTTTGCCATGTAAAGTCTGAGCATCTAGTTTTCCCTCACCGGTAATGACTAAATCAGAGCAAGCCATTTTTTTCAGTAGCCCAGTTTCCTCAGCAACGAGGTCAAAACCAGAGAGCAGACGCGCACCACAAAAGTGCAACAAACCAAAGCCAAGTCCACCGGCAGCTCCTGCACCGGCTTCAAGTGCGGCTTGCTCACCATGAGTGAGCGTAACGATAGCCCCGAGCATGGACTCAAGCTTTGCCAAATCAGCTTCACCGGCACCCTTCTGAGGCGCATACACACGCACCGCCCCTCGATCTCCTAGCAGAGGGTTATCAACATCACAGGCAACAAGAACCTCAGGTAAAGCAATTTGCTCTGAATCGTCTACGCAAGCGCACCGCATTAGCTGCCCTGGTATTGGATCAAGTATTTGCCCCTGCTTATCAAGAAAGCTAACACCCAGAGCCGCGGCCATACCACAGCCAGCGTCGTTGCTTACACTGCCACCAATCCCCATGATGATGCGCTGCACGCTATGCTGCTCAATGGCATGCCTCATCATCTCACCTGTTCCCTGAGTATTAGCGTACCAGATATCACGCATTTCTTTGGGGATGTGACGTATTCCAGAAGCCTCTGACATTTCCATCACCGCCGTGTCCCCACACAGCGCATAACGTGCAAGTAGCGGGCGACCCATCGCATCATGTGCCTCACACTCGACCCACTCACCACCTAGCTGCACCATAAGCACCTCGACAAAACCGTCACCACCATCAGCAATAGGGCAGGACACAATATCCGCCTCTGACACTGATAATACCTGCCGCAGACCACGGGTCACAAGCTCACAAACTTTCTCAGCAGAGAACGTCTCCTTAAACTTATCAGGGGCTAACAAAATATTCATCATCACGGCAGTTTGACCAACTTCACGTTAGATTGCATTTTCCTTGAGAATACCAACATAAGGCAGGTTACGATAACGCCCTTGGTAGTCTAGACCATAACCCACCACAAACTCATCACCGATAACAAAGCCGGTATAGTCAGCCTCCTTGAACACAGCTCGTTCAATATCCTTGGCTAAAAGCACGCAAGTTTTAACCTCCGCCGCCCCCAGCTCATTGAGCTTTGTTTTCACCGCATCCAAGGTCCTGCCCGTGTCGAGGATATCATCAAGGAGCAAGACGACTTTGCCACTAACATCCGGCAAAGATTGATCGAGAAATGTCACCTCACCGCTGCTAGTCGTTCCACCGTGGTAGCTGGCAACGTTGACACACTCGATTTCCATCGGCAAGGGAACCTTACGCAATAAATCTGCCATAAACAGAATTGCCCCCTTGAGCAGAGCCACCACCACCATTGGCTTACCCTCAAAATCAGTTGCTACCTTCTCAGCCAAGACAACCAATCTCTTTTGGATCACCTGCTCATCAATCAATACTTTTTCAATATCTTGGTGCACGCGTTTAGTTTAAACGGAAAGCCTTGATCGCCACAGTCATTTTTTTCGGGTATTCCATCTGTTTTGTAGTTATCACCGCCTCATGCCAAGTAACGTTGTCAAACTACTCCAAAAACTGATCCGTATCCCAAGTGTCAACCCCGACTGCAGCCCTGATGGCGAAGGTGAGGCTGCCATGGCCAATTTTGTCCAAGATTACTTGAAGGGCATCAATTTCACGGCCACCCAGGAGGAAGTGCTTCCAAATAGGCCCAATGTGATTGGCCGCTGCCCCTCGGCAGCATCAGCAAAAGACAGCCGGCCTCGCATTCTACTCTGTCCGCATTTGGATACAGTAAGTGTTGCGGGCATGGACTTGGACACCTTCGGCACGATCAGCGATGACGGCCGCGTTTTGGGACGTGGTGCCTCCGACACCAAAGGCCCGATGGCGGCGATGCTACAGGCGCTAGCAAACTGTGCTGACATCCTGCCCGGACTACCAGTCGCTGTCGACTTTGTCGGTTTCATGGGCGAAGAGGCCTCTCAACATGGCTCTAAACACTTTGGTGAAAATTACGCCGCGCAATACCAGTTCGCCCTCGCCGGCGAGCCCACTTCTCTTGATATTGTCAATGTCACCAAAGGCTCTCTCTGGGCGACACTGATAGCCAAGGGAAAGGCCGCACACGCATCCCAACCTGAGGCGGGCGACAACGCAATTCTCAAAATTGCCCGCGCCCTCGACAAGTTTGACCAAGCCATTACGAGTCGACTCGCCAGCTACACTCACCCAACGCTTAGCCACTCAACACTTAATATAGGAACCATCATCGGCGGTAAACAGCCTAACATCGTACCTGACTCCGCATCTGCCCAAATTGACATACGCACGACGCCAGCACTCTACCAAGAATCCGGTGCTCTTGCACTCGTTGAGCAAGTAATCGCTGAACAAGAGCTTCCCATCAAAGTCTTCAATCCTCATGAAAACCCACCCATGGAGGTTGCCAATGACAACCCATGGATCTTGCGTATGCAAGCCGCCAACCCGGAATCAAAAACCGTGAGCGCTCCTTGGTTCTCAGATGCCGCACATCTCAACGCTGCCGGCATCCCCTCCATATGTGTCGGTCCTGGATCGATTAATCAGGCCCACACCAAAGATGAGTTTATCCGTATTTCCGACTTGGAAGCGGGTGTCGATTACTTTGAGAACTTCATCCGCTCACTGGCACACTAAGCCTTGTGCCTCACTGAGCATTGGCTGGTTCTTTTTAGCACGCCCAGTGAGATTTAAAAGTAACGACAAAAACGGACAGCAGGAAATATGGGGAAACGCTGATAACTATATTGGACGAATCAGCGCCGTTTTTTTTGCCGCTTCAATGGCTTCTGGGCTTCTCTGTGACGGTGATTTTTCTCCTGCTCACGAAACACAGGAAGTAATTGGAATTCCATCCAATCAAAGGCAGCTTCAAGTCCCTCACCTTCATAGATTCGGCCTATTAATGCCTCTACAGAAGTGGGATTACCAATATTGCGGAGAAAATCGTTGGAAGTGCAACGGATGAACATCTCACCATCCATTTTCCCTTGTTCCTTGAGAATCAAACGGCGCATGAACAGCGCCAACACTGCATCCCCCACCCATGCTTCCTCACGCTCGCGCATGAGCTCCTCGTCTATTTTTTTTGGCGCCGCCATGATGTTGTGTTGATTGACTATCGGAGGTTTTTGTTGTCGATGACTTCTCTGAGTGCTGATTCAGACTCCGCATCCCAGTAGCCGCTTCCTAATTCCATGAACACAGATGTGTATGGAAGAGCACTGCGCGTCTTAATGACCAGCACTCGATAGGTCTTGCTGGCGTCATTAAGCATACGCATTAACATCGCATGATCAAGCTGGACTGTCTCGCGGCCATGCAAAGCCTCCTCAAGCTGATCGCGATAGTTTTTAATTCCGGGAGCATAATCGTAGGGCACACTGGCTGCCTCCGTGGCGACATAAAGACGCGGCTTAACGTGAGACTTCTCCTCAATCACACGCTCCACAGCGTCTACTATATCTGGAATCTCACCATTAAGCTGAACAACACTTAACCCTCGACGGCTGTGCACGGGAAAAGCCGCCTCCGCCACAACCACCCAATTACGGGCGCCTAAATAACCGAGCTCATGGCGTAAAGTTCCCAACCAAGGCCTGGCACGGTCTGCATTGCCAACACAGCCTGAAAACAAGACCGTGAGCAGCAGTAAAGTCGATCGAATCATCATAGGTCACGGGGAGTTACTCTAGATGAATAACATTTTCCAGAAATTCAATCTCAATGCCCGTCATGCCTACATCAGCTGCGCTCCTGCCTCCGCTAATGGACTGCGCTCACCTCGCAACAAAGTAACATGAGCTGCAAATGGCTGACCCTTGAGCCTGTTACGAGTAAACACGAGCCCGTTACTGCGGCTATCCACATATGGATTATCGATCTGGGCAGGATCTCCGACAAGCACCAGCTTTGAGCCCCGTGACATACGTGTCACCACGGTCTTAGCCTCTTGCGGAGTCAATTGCTGGGCTTCATCGAGGATGAAGAAACGATTAGGAATCGAGCGCCCACGGATATAACAAAGAGCCTCGATTTCAATGATACCACGCTCGATGAGATCATCGTAAGGCTTGCTGGCAGGCTCATTACTGTTCTCTTTCTTCTGCTGCTTACGGCGTGGGCCCTGATTGCCACTTGGTTGCATGAGCAGATCTAGTGCATCGTAAATAGGCTGCAGCCACGGCTTCATCTTCTCATCTAGTGTTCCGGGAAGGAAACCTAATTGATCGCCCATGGAAACTACCGGCCGGCTAATGGTAAGCCCATTATAGCGGCGGTT